>DAISJE010000198.1:0-3443 GCA_036821665.1 Bryobacteraceae bacterium
GTTCCAGGCCGCGGTCTCGTCGCGTAAGCGTCCACAACGTCAGAGCCAAAACGATGATGAAAATGGCTACGAGCAGCCAGAAGAAAAACCACCAGAGTCCCGCAGTTCTCCCGGCGAGCGGACCGCGCGGATCGACTACCGATTGCTGCTGTCCGGCGCACCCGGCGAGCAGTAATACGTACAACGTTGTGATCGCCGTAGCTGCGCGTTTACCGCAAGTGCTCATTTCGTGGTCCCGGTTGTGCGGCTCTTCAAAGTCTGAGGATTCGTTTGAATCGTGTCATTGCGGCCCGGCGTCGCTGACTTTGGTTGCTCCCCATTCAACGAGCGGATGTAAGCGATAATTTGCCAGATCTGATATTCCGGGATGCGACCGCCCCAGGAAGGCATCCCGTTAGGCCGGCCCTTAACAATCGTGTCAAACAGATTTTCCGGCTCGCCGCCGTAAATCCAGGCTTTTTTTATAAGAGGTGGTCCGATCCCGCCGCCTCCCTGCGAATGACAGCCAGAGCAGTTATACCAGTTATAAAGCCGCTGCCCCTGTGCGATGTCATACGAGCTTCCGTTGTATGGGTTAGTAACCACCGGCTGCGGTCCCACCGGACCGCCGGGCCGCAATGGACTCTGGCGTGCCGCATCACCAAAAAGAATCACGCGCGTTGGTGACGGTCGAATATCGCGCTTTTCCCGCTGGCACGCCATCAATAGCAACATGGAGCAGCAAAAAACAATGAGTGAGGCTCGCACGGTTATTCCCCCTTCACTTGTGGAACACCGTATTGGTCTAGAATCCGTCGGATCTCGACGGAATTGCCGGCAATAGCTTCATCGATGCGAGTTAGCAGCGGCTGATCGTTTTTCCTGACTCCCGCCGCAATCGCGTACGTAAAAGGAATCGCCAGAAACATGGGAGGCGAAACGGGGACGATATCGAGCGCCGCCTTTTCCTTTTTCGCGAAATAGCCCGCAAACGGCCCCCAGACAATAGCTATGTCGATTCGTCCATCTGCGACCGCGTCAATCAGCTTGCGGGCCGGGTTGATCTCCCCATACGGACCGAAAAGACTAAAGCCGATAACATTCGCAGTAATTCCGCGTCGGGCCAGTGCCGCGGCGGGTGGAGCATAATTCTCACCTACTACGTGCACGCCGATACGCCATTTGGAAAAACGCGGATCACTAAGCGCTGTGACGTTCAGGTTGCGATCATGGCGCGATACGAAAACATAGGTCGATTGATAGTAAGGTCGGGTAGTAGCTACGGATGTTAAAGAGGTTGGAAGACCCATAACCAGGTCGCAACGCCCCGCTTCCAGCGAATTCTTGATAAACGATTTTCGTTCAGCCCACCATGTGTATTGGAGTTTTGCGCCGAGTTGCGCAGCGAACATCTCGGCCAGCTTGTTTTCAAACCCTTGTTCTTGCTGATTTGAAAACGGCAGATTATTCGGATCGGCGCAAACACGCAACACAGGTTGATTTGCCGCTATCATCATGCCGGCGGCGCATAAAAACAGGCTAAGGAAGCGAAAAGACATAGAGCATTCCGCCTTTGGTGGTGTACTTGCCCAAATCTGTCATGGCGTTCGTAAAACCCAGTGCCGCAGTTCCATCCACCGTATTGACGCCCCCGGCGACTACCGCGCCTGCCCAACCGCCCACTCCGGATAGAACGGCAATGTACTGCTTTCCGTCGGGCCCTTTGTAACTGACCGGCTGCCCGATAATTCCGGAGCCAACTTTGAATTGCCAAAGAAGATTGCCGGTGCGGTCGTCCAGCGCTTTGAACCAGCCGTCCATTGTGCCGTAGAAGACGACATCTCCGGCTGTGACCAATGCGCCGCTCCAGGCCGGAAACATTTCTTTCACGGCCCAGACTTTCTTGGCTTTGACCGGGTCCCACGCGCAGAACTCGCCTCGATTCCCTCCCGGCCCCGCGTACATACGCGCCAGCATCCCGACGTATGGTGTTCCGGCGATATAGTTAGCCTGCGTGCCCTGACTCTCGTAACACAAGTTATTGTGAGGGATATAAAGCAACCCGGTTTTCGGAGAATAAGCCGAAGGTTGCCAATCCTTGCCGCCTGGGGGCGCCGGACAAGCATCGCGAATCGTCTTAAAACCAGTTGCTTTTTCTTGGTTGAATTTCAGCAAACCGGTCTTAAGATCGACTCCCAAGCTGGTATTCAAATAGGCGAATGGTTCGGCTGAGAGTACCTGCCCATCGGTCCGGTCCATGATGTACAGCCGGCCGTTGCGATCCGGATGCGCCAAAACTTTGCGCACTTGACCGTTGATATTTAAATCGAGGAGAACGTTCTCATTCACGCCATCGTAGTCGTGCTCATCGTGCGGATTGAATTGATAAGCCCAGATCGCCTCTCCGGTTTCGGGTCGGCGCGCGAAAATGCTGGATGTCCATTTGTTATCTCCCGGCCGCTGCTCCGGATTCCAAGGCCCAGGATTTGACGTCCCGTAATAGATCAGGTCAAGATCCGGATCATAGGAAACCCAGCTCCAGGCCGCGCCGCCGCCAATTTTCCACTGATCGCCTGTCCAGGTATTCTTGCCTAGATCCTTCGCTCGGTCCGCCTGATAGTAAGGCTTGAAATTCGCGCCGATCAGTACGTCCGAATCTGGTCCCGTCGAGTACGCGCGCCATGCGATCTTGCCGGTGTCGGCGTCAAGACCCGCCATCCAGCCCCGCACGCCAAACTCGCCGCCGCTATTGCCGACGATCACTTTGCCTTTTGCCACGATGGGCGCCATGGTCATGGATTCGCCCAGATTGATGTCGCCCAGCTTGGTTTTCCAGACTTCCTTGCCGGTATTGGCGTCCACCGCAACGGTTTGTAGATCGAGCGTGTTGTAGTAAATACGCCCGTTGTAGTAAGCGGCCCCGCGATTTACTACATCGCAGCACGCAACACCCTGCGAAGCTGGCGTAGGATTCGGTTGATATACCCATTTGGTCGGTGCGCCGGGCTTAGTAAGATCAAGGGCGTAGAGATAGTTCGGCCACGGCGTAACGATATACATCGTGTTATTTACAACGAGCGGAGCTGCTTCGTGCCCGCGGCTTACGCCCGTTGAAAAGGTCAACGCGACCTTCAGGTTTTTAACGTTGGTGGTGTTGATCTGATCGAGCGTGCTGTACCGGGTGCTGGCATAGTTTTTAGCCGCCATCGTCCACTGGCCATCATCGGGCTGATTTTGAATCTGCCCAAAAATGGGCGTGATGAGAAAAACCCCGAGCAACAAATGGAGGCACTCAGTTGTGAGTCGCACGTTTTCGTGTTCGTTTGTAGACGTACTCTGGATGCTAGCTGATCGCTCGTAAGATTACTTATTTCGTACGTTAATGCAATAGGTTCGCTATTTGCTGAAGGAATTAGGCCCTTCACTCCCGCCGCTGAAGTATCGTCCGGTTCCCAAGCTAGAAT
>DAISJE010000198.1:3543-7797 GCA_036821665.1 Bryobacteraceae bacterium
GGCGACGTAACGGGTGAAGTTGTCTATGTCAACTTCGGAGTGCCTGAAGACTACGAATGGCTCGCCAAGCAGGGCATCGACGTAAAGGGCAAAATTGTGATCGCGCGTTACGGCAAAAGCTGGCGGGGCATTAAGGTCAAAGTGGCAGCCGAGCATGGCGCGATTGCTTGTTTGATCTATTCGGATCCGCATGAAGACGGCTACTTCGAAGGAGATGTTTATCCCATAGGTCCGATGCGCCCGTCTGAAGGTGTGCAGCGCGGAAGTGTAGTCGACATGCCGCTGTATCCGGGCGATCCGCTTTCGCCGGGTTGGGCTTCCGAAAAAGGTTCAAAGCGTCTGCCGATGTCGGAAGCGAAATCGCTGATGAAGATTCCGGTTCTACCGCTCTCTTATGCGGATGCACAGCCCATCCTCGAGCAACTGACCGGTCCGGTTGTTCCGACTGAATGGCGCGGCGCTCTCGCCATCACGTACCACGCGGGTCCCGGCAGCACGCGCGTTCATATCAAGACGGACTACGATTGGTCGACACGCCCGCTCTACGACGTGATTGCAACCATTCCCGGCTCCGAATCTCCGAACCAGTGGATAATCGTTGGCAATCATCACGATGCCTGGGTGAATGGCGCTGACGATCCCGTTTCGGGCGCCGCTGCCCTCTTGGAAACCGCGCGATCTTTGGCTACGCTTCAGAAAAACGGTTGGAAGCCGAAACGCACCATCAAAATTGCCCTTTGGGATGGAGAAGAGTTCGGTCTGCTGGGCTCGACCGAGTGGGCGGAAAAACACCAGGACGAGCTGAGGCAGAAGGCCGTTGCCTATCTAAACTCGGATAGCACGGGAAAGGGCTGGATCCATATCAGCGGCTCCCACACTCTGGAGGACTTTGCTACCGAAGTAGCCAATTCAATACAGCAACCCGGCGCCAATACGAACCTGGCGGATGCCGCGCTCGCGCACCGGCGAGAGGAAGGGAAGGAGCATCACGAAGCGCAGCCGCAAAACGGATTCACGATCGGCGCGCTGGGAGCCGGCTCGGACTACGTCGCTTTCATCGATTATCTGGGAATCGCGAGTATGGACGAGGGCTTCGGCGGAGCGGGGAAGAGCGGTATCTATCATTCTATTTACGATTCCATCTACTGGTACCGGCATTTCTCTGACGCGTCGTACGTCGATGGAAGGGCGCTTTCGCAATTTACCGCCACGGCGGTTATGCGCCTTGCCGATGCTTCAGTCCTGCCCTTCGAGTTCGATCATTTCGCCAATACCGTTTCCGGTTACGTGGACGACATTGATAAGCAAGCTAAAAAAAGTGGACACAATATGGACTTTGCCGGATTGCGCCGGCAACTGGCGCAATTAAAACAGAACGGCGGCAAATACAATGCGTTGCTGCAGAAAGCGATGTCGAAAGGCAACCTGGACAGCGCTCAACTTGCGGCTCTGAACGAATCTCTGATACACACCGAGCGTGCCCTGACGTGGCCGGAGGGTCTCCCTAACCGGAACTGGTACAAACATCAGATCTACGCGCCCGGCTTTTATACCGGATATGGTGTGAAAACGATTCCCGGTGTTCGCGAGGCCGTTGACGCTAAAGATTGGGCGCTAGCGCAAAAGGAGACCGGTATCGTACATGGGTGCCTGGCGCAGATGAACCAGGTTCTGAGCCAAGTCATCAAGGAAGTATCGGGCTTGTAGCGGCGTCCCACGCCGCCTTTTCGTTCTGGTCTCAGCGAACCGCGAAACTTGAAAAGCTCTTTACCGGCTCTTCCCGCTCATCGACACTGCGAACATCGGCCATGCGTGGTCCAATATGTAGCGCCGCCGCAAGTTCGTTTAGCTTTTCCGCGGAACCGGTTGCGTATACTTCAACGCGGCCATCTTCCAAGTTTCGAGCGAACCCGTGCAATCCCAGGTCGAGTGCTTTCTCCTGCACAAAGTAACGAAATCCAACGCCCTGCACTCTCCCGCTGATCAGCCAGCGTCTGGCGGAAACGTGGTCCGTATGTCGCCCCATAACGCCATTGTCTGCGACCCGCTGTTTGCCAAACTGGGTACAAAGACTCATGCCGTTCCCGATACACCGCCCGCGGCGCTTACGCTCCTCCGAGCCGATCCGCCGCCTCGTGCGCGAAACGCAGCTCGCGCCCTCGCAGTTCATCCTCCCGCTATTTGTGTGCCCCGGCGAGGGCGTTCGCAAAGAAATTAGCTCGATGCCGGGCAACGCTCAGCTTTCTGTCGACAATCTCGTTCGGGAGGCTGAAGGATGCAAAAAGCAAGGCCTGGGAGGCGTGATTCTCTTTGGAATACCGGAGGAGAAGGACGAGTTGGCGTCCGGCGCCTATGATCCGAACGGCATAACACAGCGCGCTGTTCGCGCCTTGAAGAAGGAAGTTCCGGGCCTGCTGGTTATTACGGACGTCTGCAACTGCGAGTACACCAGCCACGGCCACTGCGGTTTGGTGAAGAACGGCGATGTAGAAAATGACGCCACGCTCGAATGGCTGTCAAAAACGGCCGTCTCGCACGCTCAGGCGGGAGCCGATATCGTTGCGCCCAGCGATATGATGGACGGCCGCGTTGGAGCCATCCGGAAAGCACTCGACAGCGCAGGCTTCACGCATACGCCGGTTCTCTCCTACGCGGCGAAATATGCGTCCGTGTTTTACGGACCGTTTCGAGAAGCGGCCGAATCCGCCCCGCAGTTTGGAGACAGGCGCAGTTATCAGATGGACCCGGCGAACGCCCGCGAAGCGATGCGCGAAATCGCTCTTGACCTGGAAGAAGGCGCCGACATGATCATGGTGAAACCCGCCCTTCCATATCTTGATGTAATTCGCGAAGCCCGAAACGCCTTTGACGTCCCCTTAGGTGCGTATCAGGTGAGCGGCGAGTTTAGCATGATTATGGCCGCCGCAAAAAACGGCTGGCTTGATCTCGATCGCACCATTTTGGAGTCGTTAACCAGCATCCGCCGCGCCGGCGCCGACTTCATTCTGACCTATTTCGCGAAACGGGCCGCCGAGTTGCTAGTGAACGGCGTCTTCTGAATGCCCAGCGGGCAGAATTCAGCTACGGCCAGTCCGAGAAGTGCAAGCAGAAGGAGATATGCGGCAGCCGCCCAGAGAAATGGCGTGTCGATTCCGCCCCTCTTGATAGATTTTCAGTGTCTCGTCAACAATCCGCTTCTTCTTCTGGACGTTGTCATAGAGCGTGCGGGGCCGAGCTTACGGCGGCTGTGCGATTGCCGGGCGATCTCTGTCAATAGCGGATTCCACTGTACAATAGCCGGTCCACTGATCCCCGCTCACACTGTTTTTCACAATTGAACTATGCCGGTTGCCCAACCTTTAGATCTCGAACGAGAATTGCTGGAGTCCTTTGAGCATTGCTGTCGGGTCAGTGAGTATATCGTAGACGCTCTGCCGTTGCATGCATGGCATACGGAACCACCTGACGGCAAAGGGCGCTCCATCGCGGCAATCGTGGCGCACATGCAAAGCATCCGGCGAATGTTCGCAAAAATGGGCGGCGCCGATCCCGTTCCAGCCGCACTGGATGGCACCCGGTCTACGCCCGCCGATGCACGCCAGGGACTGCAACAAAGTCGTAAAGTGCTAGTAACGTTGTTTCGTGAAGCGATGGCGCAACGCCGGTCCCGTGTCAAGAAGATGCCGCGCCGCATCGTGAATATGATCTTTTACTTAACGCAGCATGAGGCGCATCATCGCGGCCAGATCTGTATGCTTGCGCGTGCGCTCGGACACCGGCTCTCCAAAGACGACGTCATGCGGATTTGGGGATGGAAGAGCCTACCAGCAAAGTGATGCTGTCGGAACTTGCTTCTATTGCCTTCCTATAGATCCGTGTTAAACTTCCTATGGTTAGCCAATAGGGCCTCCTTATGAAGCAATGAACGAAAAAACGGATGTTTGGCAGGGCACTCTGGCCCTCATGGTTTTGAAAACGATAGAGGCGATGGGACCGCTACACGGATATGGTATTGCGCGCCGCATTGAGCAGACCGCACGCGCAGTTCGCCGTGCAGACGCCGTTATCACAGACCTGGCCCGCCTCGCACATGACCCCCGCGCAGGGATCCACGCACACGCCCACGCGGCACACGGTCGGGTGGGGGCACACAACGCCGTCGCAGGGCGCCTTGCACTCCCCGCCCTGGCACACCTGCCCCGGCTCCGGGCACACCACGTCCTTGCAGAGCGGATCCACGCAATATCCGCCGGC
>DAISJE010000199.1:0-7783 GCA_036821665.1 Bryobacteraceae bacterium
ATGAAGTGTGCGCTTTGAGCCCTGGCAATCAGCAGGACGACATCACACTGATACTTGCCAGATGCAGGCCTCCCGCTTAGAGCCAGAACGAGCATTAACCCGGTGTGCTGTTTCCGAAGTTTCTATAGCAAACGGACCGGCGAATTCAAACGGGCCGAGGGAAGCTTGTTAGGAAAATCGGGGGACACGCCTGCTGATCGGACGCAGCAGCGATCCGGAAATTAGCCCGGAGTGTCCCCGATTTTTTCCGAGCATTTGGATGCGAAAACTCGAACGCGAAAGCGCGACACTTTGGAAATAGGAGCCACACATGCAAACCGGCCGAAGACAATTTCTGGAATCTGCATTGCTTGGAGCAGTTGCGACTCTCCCGGCGATGGGTTGGCCGTGCTCAAAGCGTGGGATTAGGCATCCCCGGCCCCTATCCAGGCGGCGTAATTGCGATCGAGCACGCAGGCAGTGTGTTGTCCGGCAGCTATCAGCCGCAAGCGATCCGGCAGATGATGCAGCGGGGCATGACTGAGCTTACCGGAGCTCCCGCGTGGCAGGACGCATGGCGGACGATGTTCCATCGCGGGGATGTCGTCGCGATCAAGATGAGCCCGGTCGGAGGCCCCGGATTATGCTCCGATGCTGCGGTTCTGCACTCTATCTTCGACGGACTAAATCAAGCGGGAGTGTCAGAGCGGGACATCATTGTTTTCAGCCGATACCACGAAGAGCTGATTAGTTGCGGAATGGATAAATGGCTGCGTCCCGGAATTCGTCTGGAGGCTCCCACGCCGGCTTACAATGACGTGCAGCTCGATATGGACGGCTACGATGAGAACCATTACATGGAGATGGCGCTAATCAAACCCGGCGAAAATCTTGATGATCCTCATTTTCGACGCTCCTATGTAGCGAAGACGGTCACACAGCACGCTAATAAGATCATCAATTTGCCAGTCCTGAAGCATCACCAGTCTGCCGGCGTCACGATCTGTTTAAAGAACATGTCTCATGGTTGCGTCAACAACGTGAATCGGAGTCATCTTACGCCGACACTGAATGCCTGCGGGATTTTCATTCCGTCCGTTGTCAGCCTGCCGGTTTTTCGTCAAAAGTTTGTGCTTCAAATTGTCGATGCCGTAAGAGCTTCGTATCATGGCGGCCCGGGCGGAAGACCGGAATTCATCTGGGAACCGAAAACGCTGTACTTCGGAACAGACCCCGTGGCACTGGACAAGACCGGTTGGCAAGTCATCGATCGAAAACGTAAGCAGATGGGAATGGCACCGATTGCCTTGGCAAAACCAGATAAATCCAGCCATTACCTGAATTGCCAGGTGGAGCACATCGAAATCGCCGGCCAGCTTGGATTGGGCGAGTTCAGCGACGATAGGATTCAGCTTAAGCAGATCAGGCTGGCTTAACTACCGCGGTGCGGTTTGCGGGAATCGCCCAAACGCGTTCATCATAGTCGCCTCCATCCACTTGCGCAGATCGCCGGCATCGTGCCAACCTCCGGTTTCGTCCACATGCCGGCCGTCATCCGCCGAGGCTCTTTTCCGATCTGCGCCCGCCAGCGGCTACCAATTTAAATCCGAGCGAGGAAGATTACTTCTTTTCATCGAAGCAGGTCCGCCGCACCCGGCGCCTATCCGGCGGCGGCCCATAAAGGCCCTACTTCTCGAGCGGAAACTCGAAATACATAATGTCCTGTCCGGATCGCGCGTCGCGCAACCCGTTCATGTAGAGTCTGTCGCCCGCTTCGCTGCGCGCTTCGAAATAGAAGAATCCGCTCGCCGAATCTCCGGGAGGCAGCATCTTGGCGCTGAAGGCTCGGGTCACAATTTCGGGCGCATTCAGCGGATTCTTCTTTTTGGGAAGCGGTATGCGCACCGGCGACATTCCCGGATGCTTCCCTTCCGTCGCCAGGAACGGTATGTCTTCCGGATTGACGGCGGTCACGTGACGTCCATCCGCCCCCACCAGGTTTATCTCCAGATCGCGCAAGTCCAAAGCTTTGTCGCGGTTGTTTTCAATCACCACCAAGACGGGCAGCACACCGTACTTCAACAGGTCTGCCTTCTTGCCGAACGCCTCCGCGGTCAAGTCTTCCGTGTTAAACGGTTTGGCTCCAATCGTCACTTTATCGGAAGCCTGATGAGCGTAGCTCGCCGCTGCGCCGGAATGAAATGTCTTTTCCTCCGGCCATGCAAGCAAAGCGGTAAGCACCCCAACCAACGCTATACTCGGAATCAAGAATCGAGTTTTAGGCATCACGCGCCACCTTCTCCTCTATCGTTTTCTCCAGCTCGTATCGCTCCCTTTTATCCTCCTCTACTTCGCCGCGCGGCTCTGGTTGAATCGTTCCTACCGCCGCCGGTTCGCGGAGCGTCTCGGCTTTCTGCCCCAATCGTTCACTCGGACGAAATCCGGCTCTATCTGGTTGCATGCTGTCTCTGTTGGCGAAGTAGCATCTTCCATTCCGCTACTTCGGGAATGGAAGGCGAAACAACCGCAGATTGCTGTCTACCTCTCGACGTCCACAGTCGCGGGCCGTAGAGCGGCGCTCCATCAGGCGACCGGATTGGTCGATGGCGTCTTCTATTGCCCGCTGGATTTCGTCTCCTGCGTGCGCCGCGTTCTGCGCGCCATTCGTCCTGCCCTGCTGGTCGTGCTCGAAACGGAAATCTGGCCAAATCTTTACGCCGAGACCAAGCGATCGGGCGCCCATCTCGCTATCGTGAACGGCCGTATCTCCAATCGTACCTGGCCGCGGTATCGATTCTGGAAATGGTTTTTCTGTCCGATTCTTCGGCTTCCCGACGTTGTTCTTGTTCAGAGTACGGAGGACGAACGTCGCTATACGGAATTGGGAGTCGATCGGAACAGGTTATCGGTGGCCGGCAATCTGAAATATGATGCTTCCACATCACGCGCCTTGGACTCGTTCACGGCATCCAAGGTTGGAAAGATCTGGGTGGCCGCCAGTACCGTCGGGCCGAACGAGCGTGGCAGCCTGAAACGGCACGCGATCGATGAAGATGACATGGTCATTCGGACGTTCCTTGCTCTTAAAAATGAATTCCCGCAACTTCTGCTAGTTTTGGCGCCGCGCCAGCCCGCGCGTTTCAATGAAGTCGCGCACAAACTAGAGCAAACCGGAGTTTCCTTCGCGCGCCGCAGCGCGATGGCGCCGCAATTCGATCTGCCACGCGGCGGCATATTGCTGCTGGATAGCATCGGTGAATTGGCGAGTCTCTATCCGCTCGCCGATGTCGTGTTCGTTGGCGGCTCTATCGCTCCTCGCGGCGGCCACAACATCATTGAGCCGGCCGCAGCCGGAGCGCCGGTTGTTGTCGGTCCGCACATGCAAAATTTCGAAGCGATTGCGCGCGATTTTTTGGCGGCCGATGCCATCGTTCAAATCACAGGCGAAGCGCAGCTATTGCCGGCTGTGCGGCAGCTCTTATCCAATCCACAGCGTGCTAATGAACTTGGCGGTCGCGCCCGGAATGTAGTCGAAGCGCAACGCGGTGCGGCAAGCTCCATCGCTAGGCGCCTGTTGCTGCTCTACTTCGCTGCCACTCGACGGCCCTTGCGCAATCTCTTCAGTGAAACACTGCTGCGCCTGCTTGCCTGGATTTGGCGTAAAGGCGCGGCTCTCAACAGACGCCGTTCCGAGCGTGCCCCTGAATCGCAGCTTTCATTGCCGGTTCCGGTGATCAGCATCGGAGGAATCACGGTTGGTGGATCCGGGAAAACGCCCTTCACCAACTATCTCGCTGAGCGGCTTAAAACCGAAAGATACTCTCCTGCGATCCTCACCCGCGGTTATCGCCGCCGCTCTCCGAATTCCAGTCTGGTCTTTTCGCCGGGCGTGCACGTTCCTCCCGCAATGACCGGAGATGAGGCACAGATCTTTCTTCGTGCCGGCGTAGCGCCCATCGGCATCGGGGCCGACCGCTTTATTACCGCCCATATCTTGCTCGAACAGCTTCCCGCGACCGACGTCCTCCTGCTTGATGATGGCTTTCAGCACGCCCGGCTGAAACGCGACATCGATATTTTAATCATCGACGGACTGGATCCATTCGGCTGGGATGGAATTGTTCCTCTGGGGAGATTGAGAGAGCCGCTCGAGGCGCTCAACCGCGCTGATGTTTTCGTCGTAACACGCGCTGAAAATGATCTCCGTTATCGGGCGATCTCCGAACGGCTTCGACTCTATAATTCACACGCGCCTGTTTTTCGCACACGGCTGGTCGCCCGCTGCTGGCGGGACTACCGCACGGGCGCCTGTCGAACCGATCTCGATGGCCGTCCCGTGGCTGCCTTTTGCGGTCTCGGCAATCCGGAAAATTTTTGGCGGACGCTAGACTCCCTGGGACTGAATGTTGTTTTCCGCTGGTCCTTCGCAGACCATCACTCTTACAATCCCTTCGAATTGCAGCGCATCGCCGCCCAGGCTCGCATGCGGGGAGCCGGATTACTCGTAACTACGGAAAAAGATCGCATTAATTGTCCCGATCACCTGGAGCGCGCTATCTCACCGCTCGACCTCGCCTGGCTTGAAATCGATTTAGCACTCGAAGAAGAAGAAGACTTCCTCGCGTTGCTGGAGAGCGGAATTCGGAATCACCGCGCCGCTCGCGCCGGGTCGTAAATAGCTGCGCAAGAGCGTTTCCCAGGATTTCGACATTCGGGTTGCGTTCCTGTCAATCCGGAAGCCCGGGAAAATTCGGGTCCGGAAGATTTTCATCGCGCCGGCAGATGCATCCGTGCAAGAAGTTCATTAAATCGTCGATCGCCGTGCAGCGGTTCAAATCTCCGGTCGACTCCAAGCCAAAGCATTTTGCTCGAGTGATTGACAAATGACCTGTTAAGATGCTCGAAAGCTTGGTCTCTTCTGCCTAGTGCGGCATAGACTGCTGCAATAGAATTGTCCGGAACCGGGCGGCGCGTCCTGAGAGTCGCCAGGATTTTTTCCGCTTCGGAGGGCTGGTGCAGGCACACGTAGCCAAGCGCAGTATAACTGGCTATCCAGCCATCGCCTGGATTCAAATGCCGTGCCTTGAGCAGAAGCTGTAGAGCCTCGCTGAAACGGTGCAAATTCAATAAGCTTGCCGCTAGCCCCGTAAGCGCTCCAGGGGCATCGGGGTATCGCGCAAGAATTTCTCGGTACCTGTCAAGCCCCGCTGCGATCTGTCCCATTCGCAGCTCAGCATTGGCAAGCTCCGTATTCAGATAACCTGATAGCGGATCGTATTTCAATCCCTCTCTCAAAACAGCGGCCGATTCCGCAAAGAGGCTTTGTGGCATCAGGCACATGTGGGCATAGGCATATCGCGCATCCAAATACGAAGGATCAATAGAAAGAGCCCTCTTAAATTCCTGATCTGCCGCTTTCCATTTGTAGTCTGATATGAGAAGCACTTGCGCCATGGCATAGTGTGGTTCTGCCGCGTGTCTATTGAGACGTAAGGCTACTTCAGCTTCGGCCCTTGCAAGAGCAATCAGTTCAGTGGCCTGAGCGGCTTCGCTCTCGATCAGGTTTACGTACACTGTCGCTAAAGACGCGTGGGGAAGTGCATCATTTGCATCAGCAGCGATGGCTAACTTGAAATATTCCGCGGCGTTCCAAAGATCCTCTCCCGTACCAAGTCGCAGGAAGGAATGACCTCTTGATAGCAGGCGATTCACTTCTGCAGTGCGGCCTGATTTGGCGGCCGGCGCGACGCCCCGCCCAAATCTTCCCCAGAGGAACCAGGTTGTGATGCCGAGAGCGAGGCTCACCGCTAAATAGACCTTGAACTTTGCCGCAATGGCTAGGAAGCTACGATTTCCCCTGGAGTGCTCCTCATCGGCAAATCGCTTTCGAATAACCAAGCGGGGAGCATACCCACCCTTCGGGACGGAAATCATCGCCGCATCGAGCCGCCCTTCGCCTTCGTAATAGCGCTGAAGTTTGGCGCGAAGTTTCATGGCCTCCGAGCGTACTGTTGCATCGGAGCGCGGATCATAATTGGTGTCTTTGCCGAAGACCTCGACACCAATCACTGACTCCTTAATAAAACCGGATCTGCCGGAGATGGCTTCGTCGACAATGAACTTCAAAAATAAGCTCATTCGCGGAGCATTCGAGAACAACTGGCTTCGCAGCACCTTGGCTGCTGCTTCTCGCATCTCCTCGGCTTCGCACATGACTAGTGTTCCCTGAAATACACCCCACTAGGTCCCTGGTGATTCCGGCGGCGTTGTACAACCTGGATCATACACCAATCTGACTCCCACGTGTGCCTTCCAATCGGGCAAGCTAGGGCTCACTATGCATCGCCTTTATGCGCTCCTCATTGTGTTCGCTCTGGCGGCGGAGATAACCGCCAGAGCACAGAATTCACCGGCGAAACTGAATCCTCCACCGAGCTACTATTTGGCGCTGGGAGACTCAATCACTTATGGGTATCAGGCACTTAAGGCGCAAGCCAACCTGCCACCCTCTGCCTACAACACAGGGTACGTAGATGCCTTCGCGACACGATTGCGCCAGATTCGGCCCAACATCGCAGTTGTGAACTATGGCTGCCCGGGCGAGTCTACCGACTCGTTCGTCAACGGCCCCTGTCCATGGACGGCGGCCGGCCATCAACTTCACAGCGCCTTTTCAGGAACTCAACTGCAAGCCGCACTGGAATTTCTGGGCGCTCATCGCGGGCGCGTGAGCCCCATCACGCTTACGCTTTCTGGCAATGATCTGCCCATATTGCTAAATCCTTGTACAGCAGGCGGCCAGATCGATCTGGGTTGCGTTCAAGCGAATGCGCCGAGCTTCATCGCAGGTTTGGCCGAGAGAATTTCCGGTATTCTCCGCCAACTCCGGTTAGCCGCACCGGATGCAGAGATCATCGTCACCGGAGCCTGGGATAGCTACGTCACTATGCTGACCTTCGCCGACCCTTTATTCCAGGCTCTTAACAAGGCGATGGCGGAAGCCGCGGCCGCAAACCGGGCCAGGTTCGCTGACCCGTTTCTCCTGTTCAACCCGCAAGGCGATCTGGCGGCCGAAGCGCAAACCCTATGCAGGCTTAGTCTGTTATGTATTCAAAACGACAGCCATCCATCCGACGCCGGTTACCAGGCATTGGCGGACCTGGTATTCGATGCTTTCGACGCCGCTGGCCATGATCGTGAATGCGACGACCGCTTTGGAGGGTTTAAATGACCAGACCCGGAGTCTTGCTCTCTCTTAGCCTGACGTGCATTTCCTGGATGGCCTTCTCCCCTCGTCTGCACAGCCAACAACCGAGTTCCTTATTCCGGCCGAAGCAGACGCTTTCCATCCATCTCTATAACGAGGCACATGTGAATGCTCGGACTCTTCGGTCGGCTATCACCCAGGCGAATAGAATCTTTCGAATAGCAGATATTCAAATCAACTGGCAGCAAGGTTCGGGTAAGCCGATCCAAAGCCTAGAAATGGATAACGGCGGCGTAGGTTGCCTGCCAACCAACCAGCGGCTTTATTTCGTCAGGATCGAGATACAACACGATTCCGCAGCTCGTTCGGAGGCGCTCGGAGTTGCCCGGCCATTCGCCAATACCGGAACGCAGATCGTGATCTTTGGTGGCCGCGTGGAGACGTTGGCCCATCACCTGAATACAGAAGCTTACGTCATTCTCGGGCACATCATGGCTCACGAAATCGGGCACGTGCTCCTGCATTCCTCTGAACACGCAAAAAGCGGCTTGATGCAAGCGCAATGTGGCTGGCAGAGTTCCGGGCTGGCTTCGCAAC
>DAISJE010000200.1:0-7736 GCA_036821665.1 Bryobacteraceae bacterium
GGAGGCGCTTCGGGGGGCTGGCCCGTCGTTCTGAGCTACGGTTTCTGGAACGACCGTTTTGCCGCCGATCCGCGGATCGTCGGACAGCAAATCAGAATCTCTA
Source organism: Bryobacteraceae bacterium (assembly GCA_036821665.1). Classification (GTDB taxonomy): domain Bacteria; phylum Acidobacteriota; class Terriglobia; order Bryobacterales; family Bryobacteraceae; genus Bog-105. Next base: position 104 of record DAISJE010000200.1, read on the forward strand.
ATGTTCCCGCGACGGTAATCGGCGTAGCTCCGCGCGATTTTCGCGGCGTCTGGCCGGGAGACGACATCAAGATGTATCTTCCGTTCCAGTTCCTCAATGTGCTTGTAGGAAGGGATTTGATCAATTCACCGACATCGTTCTTCGGTTGCTCTGCCATCGGCCGTCTGAATCCGGGAGTCACTCGCGGCGAGGCGCAAACCGAAGCCGCATTCCACAAGGAGCGGCTCTTCGAGCAATTCATTCCGATCAGGTTCCGGCATTTGGCCTACTTCGAGAAGGCTGATTTGCGGATAGAATCCGCTCGGAGCGGCCTGCCAACCTATTTCGGAAGTGTCTATTCACAACCTTTGCTGCTGATGCAGGGATTGGTAGCCATTGTGCTCCTGCTGTGCTGCGTAAACGTAGGCGGGCTCATGATGTCGAAGGTTTACGCGCGGCAGCGTGAGTTTGCGGTTCGCACCGCGATCGGGGCTGCGCACTGGCGATTGATCCGGCAATACCTGATGGAGAGCTTTGTGATCGCGCTTGCAGGAGCGGTGCTGGCCGGCGTGGCCGCCTGGTACGGGACGCCCTTGCTCTTGCGTTTTTTTAGAAATCCTATGATGGGCCAACCCATCTCGGTTCGCCCCGACAGCATGGTGTTCTGGGTGACCGGCGGATGCGCAATTCTCACCACGCTTCTCTTCGGAACTCTCCCCGCCTGGAGAGCAGGGCGTGCCGACCCGGGCGTGCTACTCACATCTCGCACTACAGCAGGAAGCCGCAGGCGGATCGCCGGACGTGCCTTTGTTCCTCTTCAGGTTGGATTGTCTCTGGTTTTAATTGCGCTGGCGACGCTGCTATCGCAGAGCCTGATCCGGCTTCAGAGCCAGAACACCGGATTCGACCTGAATCATGTGACGATCCAGACGCCGCACGTATCGCTTGTGCCTTATCAGGGCAACGCCAGTCTGAATTTCTACCAGCGCATGGTGGACCGGCTGGAGCAGATGCCCGGCATTCGCTCGGCTGCGGCGACCATGTATACACCCATGACGGGATTCGATTCAAGAGGCCTGTTTCAAGCCATGACAGATGGACCGAATGCACCGGAGGATTCGCACATGGCCTACAATGCTGTCGGCCCGGGATACTTTCGCACGATGAAAACTCACATTTTGGAAGGCCGCGAGTTTGAAAAAAACGAGCGGGAGCCGAACGTCTGCATCCTGAATCGCTCGGCAGCGAGTTATCTGTTCCCACATGAAGAAGTGCTGGACCGTTACGTCAGGGGCGAAAATCTCAAGGATTTCAAGAGTGCTGATACAGTCTCTTGCCGCGTGGTCGGCATTGCCGAAGATGCAAAGTTCGCCAGCCTGCGCGAACCGGCCCCACGCACCATCTACTTTCCGCTTTCGACAAAGACAGACGCGACCGGCCTTGTATTTCTGATCAATTCGGGCACGAAAGCGCAAGCAGTAGCGGGATACCGAAAGGCGCTGAGCGAGATCGCTCCGACGATACCTCTATCGCTGTTCGCGACTTTAAGGGATCAGATGGATGCCGCACTCGGCAGTCAGGAACTCATCACCATGTTGAGCAATATTTTCGCGGGACTGGCGTTGTTTCTAAGCGCGCTCGGGCTATATGGCCTGCTGTCGTCGGCCGTTGTACAACGAACTGGAGAAATCGGTGTCCGCATCGCTCTGGGCGCGCAGCGAAGCCGTGTGCTGCGCATGATTCTTTCGGACGCCATGGGCCTGCTCGGCATTGGAGTCCTGCTCGGCGGAATCGCGCTTGTATTTGCCGTGCGGTTTATACAGAACATGCTATTCGGTGTATCTGCTTTTGATCCGATCACAATCGCGGCGACACTCGCGGTGCTGATTGTGGTGACGCTCTTGGCCGCGGCCTTCCCCGCCCTGCGCGCGGCGTCCGTAGATCCAATAGAAGCGTTGCGGGCAGAATAAACCGCTTGTTGACGCGCGTGCTTCGGTTTTGGCGCGCCGTAGTACCGTTATCCAGGGTGCTGCACAAGCCGGGCTGACCCATCTTTCACGGCGTCCCATGGGAGAGCTCGGTCAAAACTGACCATCACTCCTTTGTGATGTGCAGCCAAGCCTAGCAGGTAAGTGTCTGTAACCTGCTTTGGCCCAGCAATAAACATTCTCAGTCAGTGGACAGGTTGCACAACCGGAGCGATGGTGTTTAATGAACCACGTCCGGATCGCCTGATGCCCTACATAGTCCGAATCGACGAGAGCTATTAGTGCATTCACGTCGAGGAGTGCGGTCATCCGATATTAGGGCTCGGTTTCAAGAAGTTCCTTGACCGCCTGTGTCGTTACCGGCCGCGCGTTTGGTTTTCGGGGAAGAACGGGGATCACGCCATGTCGATTCGGGGTTGCCGTTGCAGGTTTAAGTCCCTGGCGAGCAAGGTCGGAAAGCACTCGCCCGAGGCTTTGCTCCCGTTCCTGTGCCAGGTGTTTGGCCACACGCAATATATCTTCGTCCAAATCGACGGTCGTACGCACGATTTAGGTTTACGCGAGTGATGAGGTGATGTCAAGATGAGGCATCATCAAAGCGTCATGGCCGGTTAGTTCTCTTCCATTGCCTCCGCAAGTTCGAGCAATTTGGCGGCGCTGTTAGCGTTCCGGCCTGTCCACGATGTTTGCAAAGCCTTCTCGATAGCCGCCCACGATAGTTTCGGGCGCGCCATGCCATTCGGGAAATAGACATAAAGCTGGCGGCCATCAATCCACAACTCCTCCGGTTCAATTTTCATGGCCAAGACCTTTTCGCGCGCATTCGGACCGGGATCGTCGCGCAGAAACACGATCAACATTTTGCTCGGGTCCATATTGGGCCGTGCTCCGAACGGGTTTTTCGCTATCGCTTCCCGTAATTCAGCAGGCGTTCGGAGCACAACATCCGCATGGAACTTAAACGTCCGTTCAATCCCATTCTCGATGCGCTTGGCAAGCCTTGCCAGATCGCGCTCTCGCGTTTTAAAGACGACATTACCGCTTTGCACATACGTTCGTGGCTCGCGCAGATCGAGCGATTCGTAAAGCGCGCGTAGAGCATCCATCTTGATTCTGTTGCGGCTTGCCAGATTAACGCCGCGCAGCATCGAGATCAGGACGCCCATCAGCAGTGTATTTCCAAAGTTTCTATAGCAAACAGGCAAAACGCGGCCAAAATGGGGACAGTCACGACTGCCGCTCGCGCGTTCAGCGTGCCTCATTTTTAGAGACGTGCTGTCGCGCTCAGGACAGTCTAGCCAGTCCCGCTGTTCGGAACGGGCTCGCGAGGGTCAGCTCAAGTGCCAGCCGCTTCGAAACGTCGGTTTCAGCAGTTTGTCGGCATCCGAATTATTGGTGATCTTCATCTTTTCGCTGTCCCACTCAAGTTTTCCGGGGAAGCGCAGCGACAGCGCTCCGAGCGTAATCCATTCGGTGAATGGCGCTGAAACGCTGAAGTTCGAGCACGCCGGTTCGCCGCCCTTACAAGCGCGAATCCAATCGCGGTAATGGCCGGGAGAACGAGTCAGGAATTCCGGCGGAAAATGATAGTCCCGCATCTTCTCGACCGGAACGAGGCGCGTCCATTCGCCGTATGTGCCAGTCGTGATCATGCCTTTGTCGCCGATGAAAAGGCTCCCGTTGCTGCCTTGGGAAATACGGCGGCTGATTTCGGCTTCCTTCTTCGCAGCGGCGTCTGTGGGTTCGGGCCGTGGAGGAGGAGGTGGCGCTTCCGGCGTAGGGTTAAAGTAGGCATCCGTAAATACACCGCCGATAATCTGATGTTCGGCCGGCGTCAGACCTTCCGTCGGATGGCCGACCCGACTGCGGGGCAAATCTCCCAAAATTTCGCCCGGCGGGACACCTTGAATTTGGGGCTGCTCCATCATCGCGTCATGCCAGTAAATCGTGACGGGCGGCATGTCGCCGCGAGCCGGAAAATCAAAACGAATCGTGGCCTTGGCCGGGTAGTAGTATTTGCTTGTTCCTTCCTGGTTGAGGCATTCAACACTGGTGGGTGAGCCGAGCCGGAGAGCCATATTGGGAGCGCCAAGGATGTGACAGGCCATATCGCCCAGAGCGCCGCAACCGAAATCAAAGAATCCGCGCCAGGCGAACGGACAATATTTCGGACTATACGGGCGGTATTTCGCGATGCCGAGCCACAAATCCCAATCGAGCGTGGGCGGGACGGAAGCCTCCGGCGGCAGATCGGGAAGCCCTTGCGGCCAAACCGGACGATTGGTCCAGGCGTGCACTTCTTTGACGTTCCCAATTTCGCCCGACCAGATCATCTCGGCGCACTGGCGTGTTCCCTCATTTGAATAGCCCTGGTTGCCCATCTGCGTCGCAACCTTGTATTTTTCGGCAGCTTTAGCAAGCGCGCGGCATTCCCATACGGTGTGCGCCAATGGCTTTTGCACATAAACATGCTTGCCGCGTTCCATCGCATGAATAGCAGCGGTCGCGTGCATGAAATCGGGAATGGTTACGATGACCGCGTCGATGTCTTTGTCCTGGCGATCCAGCATCTGACGAAAGTCTTTGTACTTTGGAACCTTGGCGAAGCGCTGAAATGTTTTCTCAGCGCGCTTCTCATCGACGTCGCAAAGGGCAATGATGTTTTCCGTTTCAGAACAGGCGTGGATATCGCTAGACGCCTTACCTCCGGCTCCGATGGATGCGATATTCAGCTTCTCGTTTGGCGATTTATATCCCAACGCTTTCAGCGACGGGGTGCTGCCGAAGCCTCCGAGTGGAACTGCGCCGGCCAGCAGGCTGCCGTAGAAGAAGTGCCGTCTCGTAATTTTGCCCATATATGAAAATGATCTCACCTGACTTAGCAATGTTACACGCCGGCTTGAATTTAAGCAGACGAGCCGGAATATAATCGCTGGCATGACATCGCGCATTACACGCCGGGAACTGGGGCTCGCTACGCTTGCGGCGGGCACGCTTGCCCGGAGCGCATCCGCTTCTGTTTCCGGCCATACACCAATGATTCCTTCTAATGATCTCGACCCCGTTGCATGGGCTAAAGGCCGATACAAATCGGCTGCGCTTCAACTGACCTTCGGCGCAAAAACAAAAGCGGAGGCCGAGAGATGGCAAACCCAATTGCGTGCCAAATTGACCGAGCTGCTGGGGGGGTTCCCGGCGCGGACAGCCCTTCAGCCCGCGACGCTCGACGTGCGTGAATTTCCGAACTACCGCCGCGAGAAATTTGTTTTTTACAGCCGTCCAGGCGTGGCGGTGCCCGGCTATCTTCTTACGCCCGCAAGCGGGAAACGGCCATTCGCGACGATGATTTGCATTCCGGGTCATGGGCGGGGTGTTGACGACATCGTTGGAATCGATGAACACGGAAACGATCGCAGCGGGAAGCCGGGATATCAGCACGACTTCGCGATTCAGGTTGTCGAGCATGGTCTCGCGGCAGTCGCGATTGAGCCGATGGCGTTTGGGTACCGGCGGGACGCGCTGACTGTGGAGAAAGGTCCCTCAGTAACCGCTTGCCAGCCCGCGGCAGGATCCGCTCTCTTGCTTGGAGAAACGATGATCGGATGGCGCGTATGGGATGTGATGCGGACCATCGATTGGGTTAAGACCCGGCCGGAACTTGATTCCCAGCGACTCGGCTGCATGGGCATATCCGGCGGCGGGACTTGCACACAGTTTGCGTCTGCACTGGATACGCGCATCAAAGTCGCGTTTATCAGCGGATACTTAAATACATTTCGCGACAGCATTATGAGCGTCTCGCATTGCATCGATAATTACGTACCGGGAATTCTAAGCTGGGCGGAAAATTACGACGTTGCCGGACTGATTGCACCGCGGCCGCTGTTTTCAGAAGGGGGAGATCGCGACCCGATCTTTCCGGTCCAGGCAACCCGCGAAAGTTTCGCTCGCGTTAAGAAAGTTTATGAAGTATTCGGGCAGCCGGGGCAGGCACAGCAGGAGATTTTCGAAGGCGTACACGAGTTTCATGGCGTGAAAGGACTGCCGTTCGTGGTTAACGCGTTAGCGTAAGGGCCACGAATGGACGCGATTCCTCTCAGCGAGACGTGCTTTGTCAATTTCAGGCGGTTTGGGATCCTCCACTGAGTGGCGATTCTGCCAACCGAAGCGACGGCTCAACTCGCGCAACAACCGAAGATCGACGCTTCTTCGCAAGCGTCCGCTGTGAGGACGTCACAGCAGATCGGCAAACGGCCGGAGCTCGGCCGCAGTAGCGACGAGCCCATTACGGGTCAGGGTCTCAAGATAATCGTCGATTGTATAGGGCGGGTTTTTGAGCCGGCCGCGCACTTTCTGGACGCAACCGCAAAAGAGCCCCTGCGCCAGGTTCAGGTGGTTGCAGAGAAACTCGTCGGGATGCTGTGCGTCGATGCCGAAGGGCGCAAGCGCCGCCTCAGGGAAGTCCTTGAGGTTGGCTGTCACGATGACATCGCAGCGGCCGACGATGGCAGCGGCAAGGACGTGCCGGTCGTCGGGATCGGGAAGTTGCAGCGACGAAATGAGGCTTTCATAGCCGGTGACAAGGGCATCGCGGGTGTTGCTGTCCATAAAGTCGCGCGTCCGCTCCAGTTTCGCGCGGTCGCGCGTCGGCTCGTTTTCGAGCAGATTTTCAATCCATTCGCGGTGGATGTCCGCCGTCCATCGGGCCTTGTAGATGTCGGTGACAGCAAGCTGCAAAAGTAGGTCGCGGATCGGCGCCGGATACAGCACGTTGGCGTCGAGCAACGCCACGTAACTGCTCATGGGCGGGAATAGCCCATGTCATTCTCCTGCGCGTCGGCGGTGAGTTGCGCCAGCACGTCCTCGCGCGCGGCGTCGATGCGTTGTTTGTACGCCATTACGTCATCGATTAGGATACGGCGGTGCTTGCCGACGAGACGATGCGGGATCACGTTCTTTTCAAGAAGCTGCTCGATGAGATAAGGACGCGAGACGTTGAGGATGCTGGCGGCCTCGACGGTCGTCAGTTCGGCATTCTCCGGGATGATGGTCACGCCACGGCCGGCGGCCATGGATTCGAGAATATCCATCAGGAGCGCGACTGCGCCGGCCGGCAGTTCGATGGACTGCTCCTCGCCGGCTTCCGTCACCTTCAGCGATAGCGGCCTCTTCCGCCGGGCATAGGGCGAAAGACGTTGCCCCGAGATGCGGGCAAGCGAGGCGTCCTGCGCCGTCGGCGCGGAGTGACGGTTGGAATGAGCAAGCGCGGCCATGATACCTCCTCTCAGACAAGCATATCGGGTAAATGCAGCAAGTGCAATAAGTGAATTAGGTGCCGAGAAGCAAAATTTCCCTCCTACGCCGCTGATTCTTTAAATATTTGATAATTCTAGGGTTTATCTCAAACATTGGTGACCCTGAGAAGGCCGCACGCCGATGCTGCCGGTCGGCTGCCATGCCTGCTCGCGGCGGGGCCGCGAGCGCAAACGCCCCCAAACTGGCGCTTTTCTGTTACCCTTAAGTTTGAGGGACTTTAGGAGTCCCTTATCCCCATCCAATTGGTAGAGTTTCATGGAATCGGAGAACAACCACAACGCTGTTGTGACCGAGGAGGCTCAGGCCGAGTCCGAGCGGGTCTCCGAGCGTTCAAACCAGCGCGACGTAAA
>DAISJE010000201.1:0-7725 GCA_036821665.1 Bryobacteraceae bacterium
GAAATCTATCCTGCCGACCGTTCCAACTCGACAAATTTGCATTCCAATACTCGCGCCTGGCGGAATACTCCGCCTCCATCTTTTGCGAGAATTCTGAGAACCGAAGTTCGCATTTCCAATTTTGTCGAAGGGCTGGTTGACGACTCGTATTTTGCCATCCCGAAGGGCTACAAGCGGAAGAAAGCCTGGTTTGGACATTGAGTAGATCGCAACGTTTTCCGGAACTTGTCCGGGCCTCTACGCGAGGCCTTGCGTCGATTCTCGCCCCTGGGCGACAATTTGGATGTGACCGCCCTTGTCGACGAAATTCCATTGACCAAAGATGTCGAGGGTGTATACCGCGTTGGCGGAACGCGCGTCACGCTTGATTTAGTGGTGCGCGCATTCAATCGAGGAGCAACCGCCGAGGAGATCGTTCAGAAGTACGACAGCCTGCTGCTACCGGACGTATATCAGGTCATCGGCTACTACCTGAAACATGCGGACGAGTTGGCTGAGTACTTCGAAAATCGCGCGCGCGAAGAGGAAGCGCTAGTTGCGTCTCATCCCGAATGGTCACCGAAAGGGCTTCGCGACCGCCTGCTCGCGCGCCGGAATGTCCAGTGAAATGGCTGGCGGACGAATGCTTCGACAACGATATCGTCCGCGGGCTCTTGCGCCGTTCCCCTGATTTCGATTTAGTTCGTGCACAGGACGTGCCTGAGATTGCCGGTCGCAATGACGAGACGTTGCTCGCATGGGCAGCCAGCCACGAGCGCGTGCTCTTCACGCACGATCTGGCGACCATGGTTCCAGCACCCCGGTTGCAACGCCAGCGCGCCTCCGCTGCGATCATCCTTGTGCCCGATTCGCTTTCAATCGGCCAAGTAATCGAAGATGTGCTGCTTCTCGACGAGTGTTCGAACCCATCGGACTGGGCTGCGAGCGTGATTTATTTGCCACCACGGTAGCATTGCCGAGCCGCGGGGAGATAGCAGATTGAAAAGAAGTCACGCGGTCAGCGGGCCGGGTATACCGCGGCTCTTACAAACCTGCTGATTGCGGGAATGAATTCCCGCGCGGACTAAAGGTCCGCCCCACCCCACCATGACAATTGGTGAAAAACTTGGTTGCGGGGGCAAGATTTGAACTTGCGACCTTTGGGTTATGAGCCCAACGAGCTACCTGACTGCTCCACCCCGCACTCCGATGTTACCATCCCTCCTGGCGAACAAAAAGTATGACGGTTCAACAGAAAAGCGCCTGGTCCAAGTCAATTCTGCGGCTGCAGCGGGGCGAGCGGAATGCGCTTACCGACGATCGATTCGTATGCGCCAAGATTTGCGGAAACGCGGCCTGAGTAGAGCTGAAACCAGGTTTTCCCTTCGGTAAGCAGATTCTGCACCGAATAGTAATCCATCACAGGCAAATCTATGGTCACGTGCGTGTCGCGGTTCGAAAGATTCAGGATGATCAGGATCTCGTCATCGCCTTTCTTGCGCAGAAAGCTCAGAACACTGTCCGGCTGCGTGTTGTTGATCCAAATCAATTCGCCCGAAGTCAAGGCTGGCTCCGAAGATCGCATTTCGAACAGCTTTTTGTATTTCGTGTACGTCTGGCGCAGTGCTTTTTCGTCGGTTCCGTTGCCGGGTTGCGACCAGTGAATGGGAGCGGACGTGATCCAATGCGTCGGGGTGCAATCGCCCACTTCCTGGCCGTTGTACAGGAACGGAATACCATCGAGACTGAAATTTAATGTAGATGCCGCGAATGCGCCTTTTTCGCCGAATTCGAGCACGGCACGCCGCCAGTCGTGATTATCGCTGTAGTGAAGAAGCCGCGCGCCTTGCGGCATGGTCCGCTTCGATTCCTCCCAGTTCTCGCGCAGTTTGATGGCCGGCTCTCCATCGCGCAGAACGGAACGGAGCGCTAAATAATACTGGAAATTGTAATTGATATCGAAAGCCTTCAACTGATCGTCCGGCCGGTCGGATTCGGAGAGCAGAATGACGTCCGGATTCACACGATCCAGTGCCTTTCTTGCTTCTTCCCAGAATGAGATCGGCACTCCCCCGCCGACGTCACAGCGAAAGCCGTCGATGCCGAAGTCGCGAACCCAGTGCACGAGGCTCGCGATCAGATATTTGCGGACCTGAGGGTTTCTGTAGTCGGGCAGCGGCTGGGGCCAAAAGCCGCGAGCGATCTTGCCGTCCTCTGTCTTTACGAAGAAGTTGGGTATGCTTCTCATGACGCTGTCGGGCGCCGAATGATAGTAAACAATATCGAGCATCACTTTGAGCTTTAAGCGGTGCGCCTCCGCTACGAAATCGTGCAGGTCCTTTTCATTGCCGTACTGCGGGTCAATTGCATTGTAATCGGCGATATTGTATGGTGACGCATGGGGAGTGGCGGAGCGCTTCGCAATCGGGCCCAGATAAACAACGCTTGCTCCCAGGTCGGAGACCCGGTGCAGGCCGGGTATGGCTCCGCGCAGAGTGCCTTCCGTGCTAAAGGCGTTCAGCCATAGCTCGTATATAACCGCCTTGTGCAGCCACTCGGGGACGGGGCGCGCCTGGCGTGTTGCAAAGGAGAGATTTTGCCCGAAAATCGACCCTAAACTCAATATGACCAGCGGCACACTTGTAAGTTTTCGCATCACATTAGATTTATGACACGGGCTGCAGACGTTGTATGTTGAACGGAGTATGTGGTATCGCTATCGACCTATTCTCATTGCTGCGCTATTGCTCGTAATTGCGGCTTTGACCAGCTGCTCGAAGGGAAAGACGTTAAACCGCGAGGAGGCACGTTCCGATATCAGATCGGCTGTTTCTTTGACTGCGGAGTCGGAATTGTTCGTCGAATTCATACGCGGCGGGCATGCGACACGGCATTATGCGGAAGGCCACGCGGCCTATTTGAGAGATACCGTCAGGCGTTCTGTTCGGGAGTTAGAGGAGGCGACCCCGGAAGCGGCTATTCGAAACGCGACTCGCAATTGCATACAGCTACTAAAACGCCTGGATCGCGAGCTATCCGGCATTCGCGCCGCACTTGATAACGACACCGCGCTGGCCGTCCTCGGAGATCGAATGAAAAACATCCGTAAAGATCTCGAAAGGGCGCAATCGGAGTTATGAAAAAACTTCTCGGCATAACGCTGGGAATTATGACCGCCCTAGGGGGCTTTGTCGATCTGGGGCAAATTGTGTTCACGATGCAGGCGGGTGCGTTGTTCGGTTACAAACTGCTGTGGACTATCGTATTCGGCACGGCCGCCATTATTGTCTACATGGAAATGTGCGGCCGCGTAGCCGTGGTGGCGAAAGAGCCGGTTTTCGCGGTTGTCCGGACGTGTTTGGGTTTTCGCCTGGGAATCGTTACGCTGGTCGCTTCCAATCTTCTGAATGTGATCACATGTGCGGCGGAATTGGGTGGCGTGGCAATTCTGGTGCACTTGCTGACGGGTTGGCCGGAAAAATTCGCGCTGATCGGTAGCGCCATCGCGCTGAGTGCAATTGTGTTCCTTTTTCGTTTCCAGTGGATTGAACGGACCTTCGGGCTCTGGGGCCTTGTCATCATCGTGTTCGCGGTTTCGGCAGTCGCGCTGCATCCGGATTGGAATCAAGTGGCTCTCGGGCTTCTGCCTACTGTGGAGCACGCCGGCGCGAAGCAGTCTTTACTGTACGGGTACTTTGCTGTTGGAATGTTTAGCGCTCTGCTGATGGAATATGAAGTGCACTTTTACTCTTCAGGCGCCCTGGAAGAGGACTGGTCGGTTAAGGATTTGGGCGAAAACTTTATGGTGGCATCGTTCGGATCCGTTCTGGGAGCCTTACTGACGGCCGCTCTGCTGGTTTTAGGAGTGATTCTCTTTTTGCCACGCGGCATTTTTCCGGAAATCCTCAGCACAACAACTATGGCCGGCGCTTTTCCTTTTGGGAAGAAGGCGCTGATCCTCGCCCTGCTGGGAACAATGGCGTGCCTTTGCGGGGCCGCGATTGAAACCGCCTTGTCCGGAGCCTATAACCTTTGCCAATTCCTCAACTTGGCCTGGGGGAAGAACCTGACGCCGAAGTCTGTTCCGGTTTATACGGCAACGTGGTTGGGAATGTTCCTGCTGGCGCTGTTAATTGCCGTGGCGGGATTGCGGCCGTTGCAACTGGTGGACATTTCTATCATTTTCGGCATGGCAATCATGCCACTAACTTACTATCCGATTTTGAGAATTGCGGCTGATAAGAATGTAATGGGAAAGCACGCTAACAGCAAGTTGGACACAATCGTGGGCACATTCTTCTTGATCGTCATCACGGTTGCGGCGCTTGCCGCCATTCCGCTGATGGTGGTCACGCATTCAGGAAGACCTTGACGACTGAATGGACGATCAACTCCCAATTGCGCCTGGCAAGAATCGGCCGGCCGAAGTTTCTGACACGGAACCTTCGTGGACCGCGCTACCCGACGACGAGTTGCTGAAACTTCGCATTTGCGATCTCCGTGTGCGAATCGAAGGGAGTGAACTGGAGCCTCATGTGGCCCAGCTCTTCGGCGAACTTGAATCGCGAGGGCTGCCGTTAAAACCGGAAGCATACCTGGCTGACGAATGGTTCTCTCCGTCATGGTCTCCGCTGATTGCGATCCCTTTCTTCCTGGCTCACCCGCGCCTCAAACAACTCGAATTGCGGCAGATGCTCGAAGTAGAAGGCGGTACCCACGACTGGTGCCTACAATTGCTGCGCCATGAGTGCGGACACGCCTACGATCATGCGTACGGATTTTCGAAACGGGAGCGATGGGCAGAAGTTTTCGGAAGTCCCGACGTTGACTATGAACCGGATGCCTACCGGCCGCGTCCATATAGCAGAAGCTTCGTGCGGCATCTTCCGAACTGGTATGCGCAGGCTCACCCGGATGAAGATTTTGCCGAAACATTTGCCGTATGGCTTACCCTGCCGCCGGAGGAATGGCGCTCGCAGTACCACGGTTGGAAAGCGCTGGAGAAGCTCGAATATCTCGACGAACTGATGAAAGAAGTATCTGAAAAAGCCCCGCCGGCCATCGAGAAACGCGGACGAACCTGGGAAGCGAGCCGCCTGCGCCGCACGCTCGAAAAATATTATGCGGCGAAACGTAAATTGTATGCTCAGGATTTTCCTGACGTTTATGACTCCGATCTGAGAGCTATCTTTGAAAAAGGAGACTTTGGTGATGAGAGCGCTGCACAAATCATGCGCCGCATGCAGTACCGGCTCTCGGCCGCAATCGTGCGCTGGACTGGGCAGCACAAGTACGTAGCAGATACACTCGTGAAAAGGTTGATTACTCGCGCACGCGAACTCAAACTTCAGGCGCCACGCGACCAGGCTGCACTGATGGTTGACCTTTCAGCTTATCTTTCAGCGCTCGTAACCAATCATCTTCATACCGGAAAATTTAAGAGGTTCGTTTGAGGATGAAGGTACTGGTCCTGTTCGATCTGCCGCATCCGGTAAGCCCCAACGAAAAATTCACTCCCGAAATCCTGCGTGAGAAGCGGGACCGTCCGACTGAGGCAGACATCATTACGTGTCTCGAGAGCCTTAATCACGAAGTGGGAACGCTGGCCGTTTATGACAACCTTTCCGATGTGGTTGACAGGATCCACAGCTTCGCTCCCGACGCTGTCTTCAATCTTTGCGAGTCCTTTTTTAACGACCGGGCCAAGGAACCGAACATTCCCGCGCTGCTCGAGTTAATGAAGGTTCCATATACGGGAGCAGGACCGGAAGCGTTGATGCTCAGCAAGGACAAGGTCCTGGCGAAGACGATTCTGATCTACCATCACATCCGCGTGCCGCGTTTTCTTCTGTCCAGGAAAGAACGCCCGCTTCGAAGGCTGGGCCGCTTTACATTTCCTGCCTTTGTGAAGCCCTCGGGAGAAGAGTCTTCGGACGGAATCGCAAAGGCGTCGTTCGCGCGCGACGAGGGCGAGGCGCTCGAACGAGCAAAGTTCATTCATGAACGTTTGGAATGCGACGCGATGATCGAAGAGTACATCGACGGCCGCGAATTATATGTGAGCGCGTTAGGGGATAGAAGAGTAACCGTATTTCCACCACGGGAGCTTTTTTTCGGGCGAATGCCGGAGAGCGAACCCCGATTCGCAACCTTCAAGGCGAAATGGGACGAGGCGTACCGTGCCAATTGGGGAATTCACAACGGGCCCGCCGCCCCGTTTCCGAATGGCATCGAAAAAAGAGTCACCGATCTGGCCCGGCGCGTTTACACGCTCTTACGGATTCAGAGCCTCGGACGCGTGGATCTACGGCTTACGCCGTCGGGCGAGCTCGTGTTCATTGAGGCCAATCCGAATCCCTCGTTGGAAGCCGAAGACGACTTTGCTCAATCGGCTGCTGCAGCCGGTATCAGTTATCCCGCCCTCATTCAAAAAATTCTGGATTCGGCGAGAATTTCATAACTGCAGAATTATTGTTGTATTGTCAACTGCGGCGTATACAAATCCGACACGCGGAACGCGCGGTATGACAGCGAATCTATTTGCTCTTTGTAAACCTGCGTGCCGGAGGGTGTGGTCTCAAATGTCTGCGCTTCAGAACCGTTGACGAATCCGGCTTGCCAGTGATAATTGCCGTTTGAGAGCAACACCGCGCTACCCACCGCGGGCGAGGCGACACCCAGATCTACATTCACAACCGGTGTGGCAATCATATTTGCCATGTCGAGCTGCCATGCCTGCCCGTGTGCATTTCCGCCGGGCTGCTGGGTAACGGTGCTGGCATTGTTATTGTCGAATAACGTAAGCAGACCGTTGCTCATATATCGCGCGTCATGCTGGCCCGAGAACCAGTCCGAAACCGGGTATCCGGGTGCTAACGCGAAGCTGCCGCCATAGCCGAGCTTCCAGATAATGTCTCCATTTCCCTGGCCGTTGGCGAAGTTGATTTTGATGACCCAGGACTGGTGCCGGAACGAGACGATAAGATTGTTGTCGCGCGTGTCCAGGCTAATTGCGTTCGCGTGCGTCCAATCGAGGGCCGACGTGTACAGCTGGCCATTCGGCTGCCTGTTGAAAAATTGAGCTGGACAAGCTGCTCCGGTCACACAGTTTCCGCCAAGTGTCATGCGATTGACATCAAGATGGTCGAACGAGTCCCACACCCAGGCGACTTGCCAATTCGTATCAAGTGCGATCACAACACTCCCGAGGACGTCCTTTGTCCCCGAATTCAGATGCTTCACTTCTTCATCAGTCGCCATCACAACGGTATAGCCATTCGGCAGCCGGATGCCCTCATGAGAAAAGAAGTTCAGGCGAACCTTCGGAAGCCCCTGTTTGGCTCTTAAGACATTTACTTTGTCATTGACCACCGACCAGCTCGTGCTGCGAATAACGTTGCCGGCAAGATCCAATTCGCGTAAAAACTGGTGATCTCCACAACCGCTATTCTCTAGGCCTTTGCACTGCGCATGCGAATCGACCGGATCGTCATCGATCGTGAGGAACGTACCGCCGGCGAGTAGCTTAACCATGTAGCCGTTGTTCTTGACCGCGCTTGGGCGATACCAAACAATATTCTCGTTTAGATCGGTAGCGAACGGTGTATCGCCAATACTGGAATGGAGCAAGAACGGATAGGTCGTCGAAGTAGGAGGCTGAGGACCTGCCAGGCGGAAATGATTGGGAATTAAAATGTTCGACGGCACGCTGCCCGCACGCCATGTGAGTACCGGACCCGGGGTCGA
>DAISJE010000202.1:0-7722 GCA_036821665.1 Bryobacteraceae bacterium
GCACAGGCGCACTCTTTGCTGCGCCGGTTATATGGCATCGGACGCGCTCGTCCGTTCGATAAAGGACGCGGTCCGTTTCGAGCCAGATCGACGAACTAATGTTGCCCGGCACAAACACAGGCTCTTCCGCACTGCCGTTCACCGTGGTTCCGCGTACCGCGATGGAATGGTAATCACCGCGCGGAAAGCTAATTCGGGTCAGACCATATCGATTTGCTTTGCCCTCTCCTACCGTCTTCCCATCGGCAATTACCTTCACCGCCGCGCGGGCTGGCTCGCCGTCGGGCGAGTACGTACTTACATAGAAAATTTCTTCGTGTTCCGTCTGTTCTTGCTTCGCTACATACAAATTCAACGCAAAACGTGAGACTCGGAGATCGAACTTCCGCTGCTCCGTGCGGTTCGTGGAAGCGTCCGTCACATACGCAATCAAATGACGGTCGTTGAATTCCATACGCTCCGGAATCTTTCCCGTTTCGACGATTGCTCGAAAATGCCCGGCCTCCAGCTTGCCGGAAGCGATCGTCTGATCCGAATCTTCCGAAGCGACGCGAACCATTCCTTTCTCGACCGGCTTGCCAAACAGATACTCGGCTGCAATGTCGATTTCCGCTTTCCGTTCGGCCAGATAATATGCACGCTCCGGTTTTGCACTGACACGAAAGGAAGGCAATTCATACCGGCGAATTTGAACGTCGCGCGCGAAGAAGCCATCGAGGCCGTCACGTTGGACTTCGATCGTGTACTGGCCGGACTTAGCGTTTGCAGGAATAGCCCAGTCAACCGAGGCAATACCAAACCGCGAGGTTGTAGCTTGGGCCGCGAACATCACGTCCTCGTTTTCGTCAAAAATTTGGATCTCATGCTCGACGTTGGCTTCAACCGGACCGGCGCTACTCAATGCAAGGAGCCGGACGTGGATTGTCTGACCAGGCTGATACAGCGGCTTGTCCGTGTAAATATTTACGACGTCCGGCTTCGGTCGCATCCACACTTCGCGCGATTGCGTGTAATCGCCGAGCTTGCCTTCAACCGTGATCGTATTATTGTCGCCGTGGTCTTCCGGAATAGGAACCCGCAGCACAGCCATTCCATCGCGACCCGTGATTGCCGCAACTTCCCCCGAACGGACCTCGACACCACTGACCGGCCTATGCGAGATAGCATGCGCAGCAAACACGTGTATCGGATAGAGTCGATTACGCCTGGGAAAATCAGTCGTGACAACGCTCAGCGTGAAAGCATAATCCGCGATTTCAGGCAGACTTAGGATGCCTTGTTGCGGCCTGAAAGCGGTGTAATTCTGTTCGCCGGGACTGATCTGATAATAGAGCCGCTCCATGAGCGGGTCGCCGGCCGGGTGAAGCGGAAGCGGGATTTCAATCTTCGACTCGCCTGGATTGAGTTGGACCGTCAGCCGAGCCTTGGTATCCGGCCTGTCATTCAAATTCATCCACTCAAGTCGGACTACGGCTTGCACAGGCGCGCCGCTGGTGTTGGTTACAGCCAGAGACACCGTCGTCCGGCCTGCGCTCAAACGGGCGGCCGTGGAATCTTCGCGCACCGAAACCTGCGCGAACATAGTACAACTCACCAGAAACACGCACCACGTGCGCATCGAGTTGATCCCCTTCTGCGTTGGTGCGATTCTACATCGTTATTGGTTGTCTACGCAATTCCTCTGCTGGTTATAGCTGGTACTTGTGGTTTGCTTCACAGCGACGCCATATCGATCACAAACCGGTACTTCACATCGCCCTTGAGCAGGCGTTCGTAAGCTTCGTTGATTTGCTCGATACGAATCATCTCGATATCGGACGTAATTCCGTGTTCGGCGCAGAAATCCAACATCTCTTGCGTTTCCCGAATGCCGCCGATTGCGGAACCCGCCAGGCGGTGCCTCCCCATGATGAGCGCGAAAGCCGCAACCGGTACTGGGTTTGATGGCGCGCCGACGAGCGTAAGAGTTCCGTCCCGTTTCAGAAGATTTAGGTAAGCATTCACGTCGTGGTCGGCGGAGACGGCATCCAGGATGAAATCGAAACTGCCGACGTGCTTCTGCATCTCGGCTGGATTTTTAGAAATCACGACCTCTTCTGCGCCAAGCCGTAGCGCGTCTTGCGTCTTGTTCGGCGATGTCGTGAAGAGGACCACATGCGCGCCGAGCGCCTTGCCGAATTTCAAGGCCATGTGGCCCAATCCGCCGAGTCCAACGACACCCACCTTCTGTCCTTTCCCGACATTCCATTGGCGTAAAGGAGAATACGTGGTGATCCCCGCGCAGAGCAACGGAGCAGTAGCGGCGAGATCAAGTGAACCCGGTACGCGCAAAACAAACGATTCATCGACGACGATGCTTTCCGAATACCCGCCGTAGGTGACGCCACCTAGAACCTTGTCTTCGCTGTTATAGGTAAGGATCGGAAATTTTACGCAGTACTGTTCGAGCCCTTCACGGCAGTTTACGCAAACACCGCACGACCCAACCATGCAGCCCACTGCGGCAAGATCGCCCTCTTTGAACTTTTTGACAGCATTACCTGCTTTTACGACACGCCCCACGATCTCATGGCCGGGTACACATGGATAGACGGTAGGAGCTACGCTATGCCACTCATCTCTGACCTGGTGCAAATCGGAGTGGCATACCCCGCAATAGAGAATTTCGATCTGCACATCTTGCGGGTGTGGACTTCGGCGCTGGATCGAACTGCCCGCCAGACCCGATGTGGCGCTCTGGGCTGCGTAAGCCTTTGCCGGGTATGTGCTCACGCGATCTTTCGCCTCGGCACTCGCGACGGAAGCTGTTTGACTCATGACAATATTTTCTCCTTCTCTTGAATGTACTCGCTCGGTGGCATTAGTATGGCCCATGATGAAGAACTTGTTGCTACTTCTAACCTTCGCCTGGTCCGCTTTTGCACAGTCGAAAACTGTATTTGTGATCACCGACGCCGAGGGGGTTGCCGGCGTTTGCCGGCAGGAACAGACCGATCCGAAAAATAGCGAAATGCGGGAACTGCTCACCGGTGAAATCAACAGTGCAGTTTCCGGATTTTTCGATGGTGGCGCAACTGACGTATTTGTCTGGGACGGTCATGACGGCAGCGCTACGCTTTCGGCTCTGACAATTGATGCGAGAGCTCACCTTATTATGGGAGCCCTGCCGGCTACGATGCTTCTGGACCGGCATTATTCCGCTGTCGCGTTCGTCGGCCAGCACGCGCGCGCCAACACGCCAGGCGGCGTTATGGCCCATAGCTATAGTTCGCTCGGCATCCAAAATCTGCTGATGAATGGGAAGCCGGTTGGCGAAATTGAGACCAGAACCGCACTGGCCGGATGGTTCGGTACTCCGGTGATCTTTCTAAGCGGCGATCAGGCCGCCGCCAATCAATTGCAGAAAATTGACCCCGATGTCGAAACGGCGGTCGTAAAGGAAGGGATCGACAATTACACGTGCATATCGCTTTCGGCAGAAGCCGCCCGGCAGCTGATCCGCGAACGTGCGAAGGCTGCAATGGCAAAAATCGGCAAGATTCAACCCTATCGGCTCACAGGTCCGGTAACGATCGAAATCGAATACACGAGCCGCCACGCACTGACGCCGGATGCGGCTCTAGCGCCGGGCGCGGAGATTGTAGACGCCCGCACCATCCGCTTTCGCGGCAAAGATTTCCTCGAAGCCTGGCAGCGAGCACGGCCGTAAGACAACAAGGCTCGATTCACTCGGTCCGTAGCGCTTGATACGGATCAATCGAAGCGGCGCGCCGGGCTGGAAACCAAGCCGCAAGGATGGAAACGAGCAATAGCACCAAGCTTGTGATGCCTAGCGCAACCGGATCCCACGGCCGCACGCCTGCCAGCATATTCGATAACAAGTGGCCGCACCAGATTACCCCAATGAGCCCGGCCGCGAGCCCGATGGCATACAGCACCAGAGCGTGCGAGACCACCATTCTCGTCACTTCGTTGCGCGTTGCGCCAAGCGCCATCCGAACCGCAAGATCGCGCCTCTGCTGCGAAACCATATAGGAGAGGACACCGTACAATCCCGCTATTGCAACGGCCAGCGCCAACCCGGCAAACACACTGAGAAGCAACGCGCTTAACCGGCGGCTTTTTACCGAAGCGGAAACAATTTCCTTCATCGTCGCAACATGAAACACGGTCTGACCGGGATCCACTCGCTCGATCACTTGCCGGACAGCCTTGCTCACGGCGGCTGGATCTCCGTTCGATACACGCACCGCGTAGGTCATGATCTGCTTCAGCAGAAATTGGGACCACAGCGTCGCTGGTGGTACCTGCCGGAATGCAAGATAGAACTGCGGATCGGGCGGTTTCGCAAGACCTACTTGCCGGATATTTCCCACTAGGCCGACGATTGTGATTGGACTTGTTTTGAAATCACTTTCGTCAAATGCGATCTGTTTGCCGACAGGATCCACTCCGGAAAAATAGCGGTGCGCCAGAGCCTCGTTTATGATGGCAACTCGCGGTTGCCCCAGCGTATCTGTTCTCTCAAAGAAGCGGCCCTTCAAAAGCGGGACCTGCAGAGCGCGGAAGAAATCTTCGCTCGCGGCATTCAACAAAGCGTGTGGCTGTGAGCCCGGGCCGCGATCGGGCCGGCCTTTGATTAAGAAGGTCGCGGAAGAGCTTCCATTACTCAGCGGAAGAAACGTGATAAAACCAGCCGCCTTCACGCCCGGTAGCTCCGCAATCTGATCCAGTTCCGGACCGTAGACCGTTGTGGCGAGATTTCGATCTTCCGGTTCTGTTCCCGAAACCGCTGTTTGCATGGTCAGGACGTGCTCCGCTCTGAAGCCGCTGTCAGTATGCAGCAAATGATACAGAGTACGAAGGAGCAGGCCGGAGCCGGCCAGCAGCACGATTGTCAGACTCAATTGTGCAATCACCAGCGCCTCACGAAGCTTATGTTGATTGCGCCCGCCTGCAACAGCGCTGCCGGTTTCCCGCAAGGCGGTCTCGATATCCTGACGCGCCGCTTGCCACATCGGAGCAAGCCCGAACAGCAGGGCCGCTATGCTGGCGAGGGCCAACATAGCAAGGCAGACTTCAGGACGCAGATGAATCTCTTCAACGCGTGGAATCGAGCCGCCTGTAACGCGAGTTAGGAGACCCAAAGAGCTGCCGGCTAAGGCTAGCCCAACCCCGGTTCCAACTACGGACAAAAGCAGACTTTCCGTAAAAAGTTGCCGGGCCACGCGCATTCTGCCCGCGCCCAGCGCCGCGCGAATCGCTATTTCGCGTTTGCGGCCAAGAGCGCGCGCGAGTTGCAGGTTCGCTATGTTTGCGCAGGCAATCAAAAGGAGAACGGCGACGGCACAAAGCAGAGCAACAAGAGCCGGCTTCATATCGCCCGTGATCCGGTCCTGGTATTTTTGTGCGCCGAACTCGAAGCCTTTGTCGTCGTCAGGATAGGCTCTTTCGAGGCGGCTCGCGATGATCTTCAGTTCGGTTTGTGCCTCGGCGAGGGTCGCTCCAGGCTTCAGTCTGGCGATGACGCTCAGAAAATTTGCGCCGCGATTCATCGCATCCGGCGAAGGTTGGAGCGGTATCCAAAATTCGGTGTCGCGCGATGGAAAGACGAAACCGTCCGGCATTACGCCTGAAATGCTGCATGCCTTCCCATCGACGGTGAGATTCCGTCCAAGCGCGCCAGGGTCGCCGGAAAGATGCTCGCGCCAGAACTCCGCGCTCAGAATTACGCTGCATGATTTTCCGGCCTGATCTTGCCCGACCGAAAAAGAATGGCCCAGCATTGGATTGACCCGCAGCACGTCAAAGAGATTTGCGGTCGCTACCGCTCCGGAACTATGGATCGCTTCGCCGCGCGGCAAGCGTAAGGACGCGCTCTTTCCCTCATACGCAGCAATGCCGGAAAATGAACGGCTCTGCTTCCTCAGATCGAGAAAGTTCGGCACAGATGTGGAGCCCGGGTTGTGATCGGCCGGGATGGAATTGATGTACACGAGCTGCTGCGAATCCGGAAATGGCAGTGGCCGCAAGAGTACCGAATCGATCACCGTAAACATCAATGCGTTCGCTCCGGCGCCCAGCGCGAGCGTGAGAATCGCCACGGCCGTGAATCCCGGTGACTTGCGCAACGTGCGAATCGCAAAACGCAGGTCGTTCAGCGTCTCATCAAGCCATCCGATCCCGCGCGCGTCTCGGCACTCTTCTTTTAAGCGTTCCGTGCCGTGCAAGCTCAATAGTGCAACCCTTCTTGCCTCTTCGGGCCGCAAGCCGGCCGCGACTTGCCTGTCGATTTCACGCTCGAGATAGTCGCGCAATTCGTCATCGAGATCGCGTTCCACGTTTGCACGCTGAAACAAAGACTGAAGCCGCAGACGCCATTTCCTCAGCTCGCGCATAAAACTAGCTCCGGGCAGGGAGCACGATAGACGAGATCGCTCCCGACAAGCGCTTCCAGTCCGCGGTCTGTCTTTCTAATTGCTTGCGGCCTTCCTTGGAAAGCGAATAGAATTTGACGCGCCGCTTAGTGTCGCTGATCAACCATTCGGCCGTAATCCAGCCTTCCTGTTCCAATTTGTGAAGCGCCGGATAAAGCGACCCGGGGCCGACCTGCAGGACATCTTTGGACATCTGCTTGAGGCGCTGCGAAAGCGCCCATCCATGCATGGGCTCTAACGCGAGAATTCTTAGGATGAGCAGCCCGAGCGTGCCTTGAACGAGGTCATTAGGTTTCATTTCTGTTATCGATATCCGATAACAGCATACAGCGAGTTTGTGCCGGAAGCAAATCTCTTTGAATTTTGTGTATTCTTAGCGTTTCACGCTCAAATTGTCGAATTGGGCCCTGCCCCAATCCGTTCCGACCGCGAACATTCCCCCTTTGTGCGCGGAATCATGAACCGACGCGACTTGCTTGCCGGCAATGCTCGCTGTGATCTGATCGCCGCTGAAGACAAGCGCAAGCTGTTTCCATCCGGCGCGGGCCGGCACTCGTCCCGAAGCTAGCGTCCGTGTTGGTGCAGTAAACGAAGTGGAAAGCAGACTCCATGCGCCGTTTTTCTCAACCTGCAGAACGTATCCACTCGGCCATAGTGCCTTTCCATTGCTGAATACATTGGCCGAATCGATCCGGCCGATAAGCGCGACTTCGTTTGCTGTGAGAGGCAGGGCATCAGCAACCACGCGATAGTCGGTCCAATTCGAATCGCCTGTCAGCGTGAACGGATTCGGAAGCGGGCCCCATGGAATCGGCTTCTGCGTAATCACTTGTTCCAGGCATTGCCCTTTGCGCTGTTCGCAGCGATGCGCTTCGAATGCTCCGTCCTGATCGGCTAGATATTTCGCCGTGTGATTGAGTTCCGTGTTCTCGAAGTCTTCGGAATAAGGTAGCGGAAACGGCTTATCCGGCGGAGGCTGTGCAGTGCCTTTGCCCTGACCTGTCGTTGTGGTCAGCGAATACAGCGAATCGGGTTCAAAACTGTAGCTGAATGCGTTGTTGTCGGGCGTAACATCCGCGACATGCTCGAATGTCTTCTGCGAATTGGTTTCCCAAATGTGCACCATGCCCCCCGAAAGGCCGCCCGTAATTTGGAATTCGATCTGCTGCGGACTATGCGCGCTGATCGTCTCTAGCACCACGCTCCAATCGTTGGATTGCGGGGATTTCAGCGCGACATAAGTTCCACCCTGATTTGGAAGAAAGCCCGAGGCAGAGTCCATGTA
>DAISJE010000203.1:0-7708 GCA_036821665.1 Bryobacteraceae bacterium
AACGCTCTATCCAGGCTGAGCTACGGGCGCATTGGTGCGATTCAGTTCACGACCCCTTTTTCGCCATTGCCATTCGCGAACTGACGGACGTGTGGCGGGAGGCTGAGTTGCTGCCCAACGATAACAGCTCTTCAATGTGCTCGCGGATAGCATCTTCCTTCATCAGCTTGTCCCAGTTCTCGTCCTCTTTGGCCGGGGTCTGATAGTGAATGTATCCTTTGCGGTCGATTAGCACTAATTGCGGCACAACATAACGCCCATCGCTGAAACCCATGAACGACAGCATTTCGTTACTGGGCGTCCAGCCGACCGGGAAGGTCACCTGAAAATCTTTCGCGAAGTTCCCCACAAGCAAATCAGCGTTCTGATTGACGGCCACGTCGATCACCTGCAATCCGCGCGAGCCGTACTCCGATTGAAACTTGCTCATGACCTTCGAAGCAGCCTGGCAGTGGGGACAGGTGGTGAAGATAAATTCCAAAGCAACAACTTTGCCACGATACTGGCTTAATAGCTTTTGACCTTGACCCGGGATGCTAAACGCCAGTTCCGGAGCCTTTCGAATCGCCTCACCGGCAAACATGGATGAGGCGAAAAAAGAAGCGGCGGCGAACGCTATCAAGACTCTCTTCACGTATGGGAACTCCACCAAACAGTTTAGCTTAAGATTAGCCGCCGGGCGGCACCCGAACCGGACTGGATAGCGCCGGTTCCAATCGCCGCCAGTCATCGATGTTGCCGATGCCTTCGATACTCGATACCGTGTCGCCGCTCAGGCGCGATACGAAATAGCCGTTGTCGCCGGTTCCGGCAAACAGGCTTTCATTATTTGCAACCGGATCGCAGCGCTTCCATTTTGCCTTCAGCACGCTCTTGTAAGCGGCAAAGAATGCTGCGGCCTCCTGCTCGGAATCCCATTGGGAAGCGTAGGCCAGAACCGGACCGCGATTCTTGCCTTCGGCCAAAACTTTGTACTGCCCGCCGCGCAGATGCGGGGCCAGCGACTCCGCCGTTGCCGCTCCCAAGTACTGCTTCAACAGGATGCGATGATCGAACTCACCAACGGTACCTTCCGCTATCTCTCCGCTTGAGTTCTTCAGCGTCAGCTTCGGCAAATCGGGTTTGGTGGGCTTGATATGGGCAAAATAGCGATCCGGATGGATGATCTGTGATGAATCGACCGGCGCGTCCGTGAAGACATTTCCGAAAGCCGATTTGCCCATCTTTCTGAAAACTGCATCGAAGAACAGTGTTCCTTCCGAGTAAGGGAACAGGAGCGATTGCCGGATATAGAGCGGCGACGATTTGAGAACCGGATAATCGGCCGTCGACTCCTCGCCCGAATCTCCGAGTGCTTTCAGCATTTCCCTGGTGGGGTCAGGCGGTTTACCATCCTCCTTCAGCCCATAGGCGATCATCAGCCAGGAAGCTTGACCCTCCACCACCGCGGTATGCGCAAGATTTTCGTCATCGTCGGACGGAGCCTGTTCCATGAAACGTTGCAAGTCGAAATGCTGATCCGCTAATGCATGCGAAAGTTCGTGTGCAAGTGTCGTTGGTTCGGCGTCCAGGGGTGAGCCTTCCAGAAGGAACAGTTTCTTTTCGTCATAGTCGTAAAACGCGGCGGCCTGCTCGGTAAGGAGGTCGATTGTCGATTTCTTAAGATCGAAATCCTGAGGAACTAAGCCGAACAGTTTTAGCGTGATTTCATCGGCGTGAATTTCTTCCGGCTTAAGTGTCTTGTGAATCCGTTTTGTCAGAAACTGGCGCAATTGGTGTTTGGACATGCGGCCATAGGGAACGGGATGTTCTTCCGAAAGCCCAGAAATGTCGGAGAGCGACTGAACGATCGCATTGATCTGGCTAAAAGCAGGGTCGCTGGCTGGTTTTTCCCGAGCAGCGATAAAGAACGCAGGCGCCAACAGCGCCAACGCGGCAGATACAATCCGGCGATACATTCAGGAAGAAGCCACTTTTAACAAGGATACGCTGAAGCCGATGCTATTCTGAAATCGCCTCCTCCCTTCCTTTTGTTCCATGGATTTTCTTGCAGGTCTAAATCCGCAACAACGCGAAGCGGTTGCTCACGTTGAAGGTCCGCTGTTACTGCTGGCCGGCGCCGGCAGCGGTAAAACGCGCGTCATTACGCACCGCATCGCGCACCTTATTGAAGCACATTATGTGCCAGGTTCGGCGATTCTGGCCGTAACCTTCACAAACAAAGCGGCCGACGAGATGCGCCAGCGTGTGAACGGCCTCTTAAGCGGCACCGGCTCCACTTCCAACACGCCGACGGTTTCGACATTTCACTCCTTCTGCGTGCGGCTTTTGCGGCGTGACGGCAATGCGCTTTCGGAGATTCGCAACGGATTCACCCGGCGATTCACGATCTACGACGATGACGATCAGCTCTCGTTGATGAAGTCGATCTATAAGCAGCTTGGACTGGATGAGAAGTTCATGCAGTACCGCGCCGCGCTTTCGCGCATCAGCCATGGCAAGAGCCACAACGAATCGCCACAGGATTGGTATAAAGCGGCTACCGATCCGAAGCTGACCCGGCTTGCGAAGATCTACGACGTATACGAGGAGCGGCTGCTACAGGCTAACGCTCTCGATTTCGACGACCTGCTGCTCGAATCCGTTCGTCTGCTCCGGCACGACGAGGCGCTGCGTTCCCTATACAATCAGCGCTTCGAATTCGTGATGATCGATGAGTATCAGGATACGAACCGCAGCCAGTATGAGTTGATGCGGCTGCTCACGGAGGCGCGTCATAACGTGTGCGTAGTAGGCGATGAAGACCAATCAATCTATGGCTGGCGCGGAGCGGACATTCGCAACATTCTCGATTTCGAGCGGGATTATCCGGATGCGGTGGTCATCCGGCTTGAACAAAACTATCGGTCGACGAAGAATATTCTCGAGGCGGCCAGCGCGCTGGTAGCCAATAACAAAGAGCGCAAGGGCAAATGGCTTTGGACCGATTCGAATGCCGGGGCGAAGATCGGATACTACGAAGCTCCGGACGGCGAGAACGAAGCGCTATTTATCGCCGATACGATCGAGAGACTGCTGGCAAAGAATCCGGCGGAACGGGTTGCGGTTCTATACCGGACCAATTTTCAATCGCGGCAGATTGAAGAAGCGTTGCGGCGGTACGGCCGTAAATATCTCGTTGTAGGCGGATTCAGCTTCTATCAACGCGCCGAAGTGAAGGACCTGCTGGCGTATTTGAAAGTCCTGTTAAGTCCACACGATTCGGTGAGTCTCCTTCGCATCATTAATACGCCGGCGCGCGGCATCGGTAAAGGGACGGTGGACCAGATAGAACAATACGCGCTGGAGCGTGCATTGAGCTTGTGGAGCGCACTTCCGCGGATGATCGAGGAGAAGGTGCTTCCCACCCGCGCTGAATCGGCGCTCAAAGCGTTCGTCGCGCTGATCGATGGCTTGAGTGAGGCGGCGCAAACAAAGCCGGTACACGAAACCCTGCGCGAGATTCTGGCAAGAACCGGATATGAGGCGATGCTGAAGGCCGATACTTCTCCCGATTCCGAGTCGCGGCTGGCCAACCTGGAGGAACTGGTAAATGCCGCCGCCGAAGCGGCTGAACGCGGAGAAACCGTGGCCGAGTTTCTGGATCATGCAGCACTGGTGGCCGATGCGGACGCATTAGACGAACATGCGGCGGTCTCGCTGCTAACCATGCACAATGCGAAAGGGCTGGAGTTTGCGAACGTCTTCCTGGCAGGGATGGAAGAAGGACTGTTTCCGCACAGCCGCTCGCTTACCTCCGAAGCCGCCATGGAAGAAGAAAGGCGCTTGTGCTACGTGGGCATGACGCGCGCGGAAAAGCGGCTCTATATGAGCTGGGCACGTTACCGGAGGCGGTTTGGAGGCCAGCAGCCGGAAGTCTCGCTTCCATCGCGGTTCCTGAACGAGGTGCCGCCGAGTTTACGCGAGAGGCTTTCGTCGCATCGCGCGCCGCACACTAACGAGGTAGATCTGTACTCGGAACAGCACGAAGTTCGCGAGTCCGTCAAACGAAATCTGTATACGGGGAAGACGTACAACTCGGTAGAGAATATTGCGCAGTTCTTCAACGAGCGCGGCATGCCGATGCCCTCGGGGTTTACGAGGAGACCGGAGGCGGGGAAACAGAATATTGGGCGGGACCAGGCGGTCCCGCGCGGACCAGGCGGTCCGCCCCACCAGACCAACGTACCGGAGCGGCGCGGACCAGGCGGTCCGCCCCACAAGGCGGCTGGACCGGTTTATAAAGCAGGGCCGGCAGCAGGCAAATCTCAGACGGTTCAGCATCCGAAGTATGGGCGCGGCACGGTGCTGCGCCGCGAGGGCGACGGAGAGGATGCGAAACTAACTATAAGTTTCCCGGGATACGGGTTAAAGAAAATTGTTGCGAAGTACGCAGGGATAAGAATCGACGAATGAACACAAAGCACGTTGAAGACAGAACAGAACGCAAGCGCCTGAAGCGCGCTGCCCGAAAGAAGGCCGCTCCGAAGGCAAAGCGCGCATCCGGAGTGGCGCGCGGATCAAACAAGCACAAAGTCAAGAAGATGGCTAAGGGCCAGAGGAAACGGTAGAAGAGGGCGAGGCGTGCCCAGCCCCTACATTACTGAACGAAGCCCGAGGTATTTCACGAACGGATCGAAGTCATGATCACAGTGCAAAAGCCTATAGCCGTCCTCGATACAGCGAGTGGCAATCAGCGCGTCGATTGTTTTGCGAACGGTTATACCCCGCCGGCGGAGCGCCCGAAAATTTCGTGCCGCCTGAATTGCGATCTCCTGGCCACTTATCTCTACGACAGTTAGCGTCGTCAGAAGCTGAGTAGCGACCTCAAAATCTCGGTCTGCGGCGAATCCTTGTAGCACTTCGACAAGGATCAAATCGCCAATTAATAGGGGCTCAGATCCTAGTAAGCCCTCCAACTTCTCGGTTTGAAGTGTAATCGCTCCATTGAAGTAGTCGATCCAGACGCTCGAATCGACGAGAATCAACGGTGGGTCCTCAAGGCGTCAAGATCACCCTCCCACCGCAGTTTCCCGCGCCATCTTCGGATCTGCGCCTGTTTGCGCAGGCGCAGCAGCGTCCGCAAGCCCAGCTCAACGGCTTCGCGTTTGGTCTTTATACCCGTTGCCCGCAAAGTATCTCGCATTAATTTGTCATCGATTACAATGTTCGTTCGCATGTGTATATTATGCAGATCTCATACACATTGTAACTCGCGGACGAAGCGTGCCGAGCCGGTGTTTCCAAGCTTCGTCGCCGTCCACGGTTATCGGATTGGAGGTTTGGGGGCATGCAAGATGGGGAAGAAAAAATAGACAGATTGTGACAGACCGAAAGCGGTAGGCGCTCATAACTGCGCGGGAGCAGGCGCTCCCGCTGCCGACCCGGCGGTCCGCCCTACATTTTCGCACCCACCTCGCGGATGCCTATGCCCGGGGTTGCGAGGCTGAAGCGTACACGCTCCATGGCGCTCTGAATGTACTGATTGCGCATGAACCAGTGCCAGACATTGCCGGTCAGCAGGTTTTCGATGCTCAGCATGGAAATGCCGACATCGATGCCGATGACGTCGTGATTTACCCAGAGTTTCTCATCTTTCCAGTTCGGATTAAAGGCGTCCGTAAAGCCGTAGGTCCGGTAGATTTTGTCCCCGTAGGTCTCATACATCTGCTGTAGCACCGGAAGACAGATCTCCGGAACAAACATCAGGGACCCGGCTACGGCGCACGGCACGAGCGTTCCGTTAATCGGGCCTACGTAAGGCGGACCGCCCCAACCGACGTATCCGGCCGGGCTGTCGGACACTGTTATGCCCCACATATTGGGACCGTAATCCGAATATTGCGACTGCAGGCTGATGCAGAAGTCGCGATGCGCGTAAGTAGCGATCTGAGAGTTTTCGAAATAGTTTATAAACGATGGATCGCTATCGCGCTGGTGCCGAAAATCGACCCAGGCGTGCGAATACTGATGAGTGAAGAGAGGGCCGCCGCCGATGAACGTCCACTGTTCATATTTCACCTTGTGGCGTATCCAGGCATACCAGCTATCCGCAGGGATAGCGTGGCGGGTTGATCCGATCGCCATCAGATAAAGGATAGAGGCCTCGCTATAGCTCGCCCAGCGGGCCTTCAGGAAGCCGGAATCCGGGTTCACACCGTGTGAAAGGATCAGAGGGCTGCCGTTCAGCATCCAGACAAAATCGACGCGATCAAATATCTGTTTGGCGAGTAAGCGAATCTCGCGATCGTCCGCAAAATAACCTTGCGCAGTTAAAATGCCCGCCAGCAGGAGCGCGCTGTCGATGCTTGAAATTTCGGAATTCAGTCTCCGCTCTCCGGTAGCGGCATCCGTGAAATGGTAGAACCAGCCGTGGTCGTGGAAAGAATGCCCCCAGAGATATCGAAGCGTGGTCAGGACTCGCGTCCGGGCCTGCTCGCGAGACACCCAGCCGTGATTCGCGCCAATACAAAGAGCTGTGAGGCCGAAGCCTGTGGCTGCAGAACTGGCGACGTTGTTGCCGGAGGCGGTGCCGTCAACATGGGCGCGATCCATAAACAGCCCAGTCCGGCTATTCCATTGCTCCCAAAAGAAACGAAAACAACGCTTTTCGTAGTCTTCGAGGAATCGACGGTCCTGAAGATTGATAGGCGCGCGCGAAGACGGGGATGCCGGTGCTGAGAAAGCGCTGCGCGCGGCAACGAGAGCGCCGGCCGACGAGACAAGAAACGCCCGGCGCGAGAAACCACTGTGGTACTCACGGCTCACAATCTGTGATGTCCTGAACCCTTCATTCTATGTGCAATTAGAATGCCGCGTTGAAGCATAGGGTAAATCCGAGCTGGGTTGGCCGGCGAGGGCATTTGAAAATTCGAACCCATTTTTCGGATTGGAGGCGATTTGCGAAGCGGTGACCGGGCTGGAAGCGGCAACTTTTTGAGTTTTAGGCTCATTCGCGTGAGCGGCGTTATCCTTTTGATGCTTCGCCTGAGCGATGCGAATGGCTTCCTCCGCTTCTTGCTTGCGCGCCCGTTCCTTCTGCAGACTACGAAGTTCAGCCGAGTCCTTTTCGTAACGGCGCTGGAGGCGAGACTCCTGAAGCTGCAGATTACGGAGCTGTTTTTCGTACTTCAGAAAAGTTTGCAGCTCGATCATCTGCGGGCGCAGCGGGGCCGGGTGGTCGTCAAAGGCGCCGTCGAATTCGACTGCACTTTGGGCAAAGATAGCCATTTCAAGACGCTGCGTGCGTTGCAGACGCCACATAGTATCGGAGAGGGCCTGAACAAGCTGGCATTCCCGCAGGCCGACCGGCTGATATTCATCGATATAGGCCGAGATGTTTTGCCGGTAACGGGCGGCCTCCCCAACTGCAAGCAATACGGTACCTCCGGTGACACCGGTATTCACAGCGGTCAGGCGACACGCTTCGGGGGAGTGGCTTTGGCCGGTCGGGTACTCCGGCTCGAAATCGAGGTGATCGGATAGTGAGCTCATGATGGGCTTGCTCCTAAATAGAAATGGCCCGCGAACAAGCCCTGCTTCATGCCGATTTAACTCAGAGGGATGTCCGCCCCGATTGGGTCGCTTACGCTCCCTGGCTCAGAGTCAACGCTTTCGCCATTTAGCAATAGAGTGCGCGCCCTGAGTAGTTTCTAAAAGTAAAATGGTG
>DAISJE010000204.1:0-7703 GCA_036821665.1 Bryobacteraceae bacterium
GAACAAGATGCGCGGGGTCCCGGTGTGGGAGCATGCCGGCATCATCTGCACCGGGGAGACCTACAAGGCCGTGGTGAAGCTGACCTTCGCCAAAGGTGCCGCGCTGGCCGATCCGTCCGGATCACATTCGCATTCTCCGTGCCATGGATTCGGCGTGGCTGGCGGAGGTCTACGATCGCCGCGCCAAACTCGACGACAAGGCCAAATCACTTCCACTTCGGTCGGCGCACAGCATGAATGCCGGTCTGTTTGACGCATTGTTTGGATAGGATCATGGCCATGGAGATCAGCGCCGACGTTGCCCGTTATCTGCGCCAGTACCAGCGTGTCGCGCTGGGCGCGCTCGATTATAACCGGCAACGAAAGAAACGCCATGAGCCGCAAAAGGCAATCTACCATGGGCATAAGCGCAAGCATGTAATCGATCGGATCGTCTCCGCGATGTCCGACTGGAGAGTGACACCCTTCGAGAATGAAGGTACGTTCGTTGCTGGCGTACGGTCCACCCTGTGCATGCAGGGTCATCCGTGGGCCGTTGCCCACAGCGAGGCTTCCGCCCTGGTCAATGAGGCGTTGCGCTCACTTGGAGCGAAGCGTCCTACATGGGAGGAAGGGCAGCGCAATTATGTGACGCCACATGATCAATGCGCCTGGTGCGATGGTCCTATCGATGCAAACTTGATGGTGGGCCATACCAACGGCCGTTTCTGCAGCAGCGAATGCGCGCGGGCAGCAATCACGCATCGCAATCTCTCACGCATCCGGAAAGAGAGCCGTGTCTTTCATGAGGCATGGAACATCATTCAGCGCACTCGGAACAAAGAAATAGCCTGCGAAGCATGCGGAAAGCAATTTCGGCCACTGTTCGCCGCCGGCCGTTTCTGCAGCCGCAAATGCATCGGTGGCCGCCCGAAGCGTGACTGGCCAGAACGTACATGTCTCGCATGCGGTATCATTTTCAAATGCAAGCGCCCGGACGAATCCGAAAGAGGGAAATTCTGCAGCGTGCGCTGCTCTGCCGATTTCGGCAGCGCCCGACGCTATGAGCGCAATTGCGTCGTGTGCACCGAACCCTTTGTCGCCAAGGCGGCGCACGGCAAATGCTGCACCCAACGATGTGCGACATTCTATTCTAAGATCAAAGCAGGCCAAACGCCCAAGCGTATTACACCCTTGGTCTTTGATTATTATTTCCTCGGTGACGGCAAGGTAATAACAGTGGATCAGCAATTAGCATCGAATGTCATCTATCTGACGGTCGAGCACTTCGACCGCATGTTCAGGGGTAGATCATCGGAGCCGGAAATAGCGGCCGAGATATTTGATAAAATGCTTGGATGATCAGAACGACACGTTGTCGTTCTGATCTGTTGCTGCACGCTCTTCTCTATTTCTTTGCCGTTGCCCTCAGCCGTTGCGCCGTCGCGGCGGCTTCCGATTTCTTCACGGCGATATAGCCCTTTTGCGCCATGCAACCCTTCAGCACATCGTTCAAGGCATCGCTTTTCTGCTGATTGACACTGGCTGCACTGATCTCGCTAACGAGGGACCCATTGGAGTAGACCACTGGAGCGCCCACGGCGGCCTTCTGCGTTTCACCAACGCAAACGGTCCTGTCGATCTCAAATTGCTGCAGAAGGTCAGGGCGCCCGACCTGCGACACGCCATCAGTGCGGAGATAGATGAGATCATCCTGCGGCGCTGCGGTCTGACAAGCGGTCAAGGCGATAGATGCGCAAACTAGCGCTAGAAAGGTTCTGGTCATGAAATCCCCCATACGTTGCGGAGAAAATGACTATGGGCTGGGGGCAAGTCAAGCGCCTAAGTCGCCTAATCCTTTCCGGAGATTTTATCTTCTTTGGGCTGTCCGCCATTCTTTAGGACATCGACAAGTTCATCAATTGTGAGATGTGCGAAGTCTGATGGACGTCCAAGCATTCTATTCCAAATTTCGGTATTGACCTCAATGTCGAGAAAAGCTTCTTCGATCTTCGACGGCATTCGCAATGTAATCATTGCATCCGAAAGCTCCTTTATTCGACCCGTCAAATCGCTAATCGCAAGAGCCGCCTCCTCGAAGGCGGCCACAGCTGATTCAGGGCTTTTCCTCTTTTCATCGACTGAGCGCATAAGGGCTTCTGTCGCCCTGATAGAGTTCCATGCATTCGCAACAGCATTCTCTGTGTTGTCGGACGGCTCGTAACTTATCGCCTCCCCTAGCTGAGCGACGCTTCCTAACGCGCGAAGTCTATAATCAAACAGGCCTTCCATTCGCGCGTCGAGAATCAGAGCAAGCTTGCACAACCGGCGTATTGCTTCAGACCTCGTGGCGACCCGAGTTTTGAAACGCCAATCATCAATTGCTTCAAGCTCATCGTTCGAAAGCATCATCGGAACGCGGTTTTCGCGAGGCTTCACCATAACTCACCACAAAAAAATCGGCACAAGAGGCTCAAATATCTATTGACCATCAAATGCAAAAGATCAATTAATAAAAAATCGGCACAAAAAGCGCCGATGGCGTTGATAACGGAGCAGCAAATGTCAGAAGCAAAGACGGAACGTGTTCCGATCATGTTCGAAAAGGGTTTGATCGAGCAGGTTGATGAATATCGCTTCGGCAACCGCATTAGCACGAGAGCCAAGGCGATTCGTGAATTAGTGAAAGAGGGTCTGAATGCGAAGCAAACGGAAAAGGGCGGAGCCCCGGCGTAGGAACCGGCTCCGCCCTTTATCACACCAATAAGGATATAAAGATGCAGGGAAAATCTACAGCAAAAGCGCCAAGCAATGCAAGCGCTGCCTTCGGGCCGCTCTCGCGCCGTTCGTTCCTCTCGGCTGTCGGTATCAGCGCCGCAGTGCCGGCGACAGCGCTCGCCAGTGTCGCGCCGACCATCGAGATCCAGCAGCTTACCGACGAAGAACAGTTGGAAGCGTGCATGAAGCAGATCGAGGTAATTCTCCTGCGCATGCGTCCCGACCGTCAGGAAGTCTACGGCCGCCATGAATTCCACAACTCGGGCGACGTTACAGTCATGGTAGGCGTGCGCCGCGCGAGCGTCGAATGGAGCGGCGACGGCTATTATGAGGTCGACGACAGGCATAGCCGGAATGCTGTGCCTTTCTGGATTACGCGCGAGTGGTCGGCCATGGATCGCCGCCATTATTTGATGGGAGCTGTCTACTTCGAGGGCGATCTTGTCGCGCCCCGTGAAGTGATCGATCCGGGCCGCATCCGCCGCAAGCTGGAGGGAGCGCCCGTATGAAGCCCACTTCCGAAGAGATTGAGACCGCTATCGATATGTCCTTTGAGGCGCAGGCGATCGGCAAAATTCTGTCGAGCTACATGTCTCATATCGCCGAGTCGGAGAGCTACGACCAGAACATCCTGCATCAATTTGCGCGCGCGTTGGATGCGTCTAACCGCATGCTCGACGAGGTGGTCAACGTTCTCGACCGCTCGAACAATTAAGGCTCGGCAAATCTGCTGACCCGAAAAGCCGGCACCCGTTTAAACGGATGCCGGCATTCCGATTTCACGAGGGAATGTGGCAAAGATGAAAGACGATAGCCCGGTTGGCATCAAGGAAATCGCACATGCGCTCGGCTGCTCAACGCGAACTATTCGCCGGATGCATGCAAATGGTAGCATCAACAGCTATAAACTGAACGGCCCGACAAGCCCGATCAAAATGGGGCGTGCGGATCTGCGCCGTCTGGCGAAGAAGAAAGGCAGGGACTGATGTCTCTCCCTCAGCTTCACACCATGGATGACGTGGCGGGTGCGCTGCACGTCTCCCGCCGCACGCTTCAGGAAATACTCAAGGAGCGCCCATTCTTCCGACAAATCGGCCGCCGCAAGATTTTCACGGACGCCGATGTTAAAGCACTATTGGAGTCACTTTCATGCCCCTCAAGCTCGTCCAGCGTCACGGAGGAAAAAACTGGTACATCCGTGGCACCGTCAGAGGCATCGCAGTGGATGAAACTACAGGCACTGACGACAAAAAAAGGGCGGAAGAAATCCGCATCAAACGCGAAGCGGAACTGCTCGACCGTAGTATCCATGGACGCGGCAAAACAGCGACGTTCCTTGAAGCCAGCGTGATGTATCTGGAACAGGGCGGCTCAAGCCGCTTTGTCGATAAGATCGCCAAACACTTCGGAACGAAGCCGCTACATGAGATTGATCAGCTCGCCATCGACCGCGCGGCCCGGAAGCTTTATCCAAACGCCTCGCCGTCAACCCTGAACCGCCAAGTTTACACGCCGATATCGGCCATTCTGAAACTGGCAGCAAAGTATCGTCTCTGCGCACCTTTCGACATAGCTCGCCCCAAGCAGCCTAAAGGGCGGGTGCGCTGGATCACAACTGACGAGGCAAATGCTCTCATTGGCGCTTGCTCACCGCACTTGAAGCCGTTGGTAACGTTCCTGCTGTACACGGGCGCGCGTCTCTCGGAAGCGCTGTATCTCGACTGGAAAGATGTCGATCTGATGCGCGCCCATGTCGCCTTCCTCGACACGAAAACCGGCATCGATCGTGGCGTGCCGCTGCATCCGCGTGTTGTCGTCGCCCTCGGCAACATGAAGCATCGAACCGGCGCCGTATTCCTCACGAACCGGGGAAAGCCTTATGAGGTCAAGGAAGACGATGAAGGCGGCGGACAGATCAAAACGGGCTTCAAAGGAGCGTGTCGCCGAGCTGGCATAAAGGACTTCACCCCCCATGATTGCCGCCACACATGGGCAACCTGGCACTACATAGCCAACCGGGATTTGATTGCTTTGAAGGAGCTTGGCGGATGGACCTCGGAAAAGATGGTGCTGCGCTACGCGCACATCAACGTATCCAATCTCGCCTCCTCAATAAACAACTTGCCATGGGGAAATATTGGGGAAGTTGAAACCGGCATCGGCGATAATGAAAGGAAAGCAAAGTGATAGTAGAAGACAAGAACATACTTGGTAAGGGAGAGGCCGAGAGTTCAAATCTCTCTAGCAGCACCAGTTTTCACAGCTTCGCAAACTCTTCCGCATCCCAGTTCCATGAGCGCTGCTTACTTTAGATGCTGGTGATAACCGGCGGACCCTTCAGCAGCTTCATAAAATCTCAACAAAGGCGGGAAAACGATCTTTGCAACTGAGGAAGGCCAGCAGTTAGTTAGGATTTAAGATCGGGATAAATGACGTCTCCAGAAAAAACTCGCTTGTCGTATCCTGGGACCTTGATCGTAATTTCTTTGAACCAGCCGTTGACCACCTCATTCGCTTCTGGACGCGCCGCTTTGTATCCAAACCAAACCGTCTCTGTCATGAGGATCGGATTTGTCTTGGCCCTCAACACCCAATTGCTTTGAATGATATGCATAGACGCAAAATTCGGATCGGCGTGCTTCATGCGACTGGTCAAGCCATCCATAGAGAGCTGCCGAATAAAATCAAAGGGATACGCGTCCCGCCAGTTCAAACTAGAGCTTAATAGGTTAGGTCGAAATCCGGCACGGACCATGTCAATCGGATAGCTCTCTTCTGGCTTATTCGCCAAGTCGGTGAGTTTGCTGGCAACGTTGGCAGGGCGTCCCAACCAAACCAAATTGCGGTAGGCTGCCTGCTCGACGCCCTTTCTTCTCACTCCTGTCTTAGTAACGAGCATCTTTCCAGCGTCAATTCCTATCCCACATTCAACTTCACCGTGGGTAAAATGACGGTTGATCACATGCTGGGATATCGTGTTCATCGCAATCGCGCATTGGACGGCGTTCACAAAGGCATCCTTGCGATCAAAGATAACCATCACGCGATCACCAATAATCCCCCGAACATGACCCTTGTAGTTACGGGCGCACCGGGTCATCGCTCTAACAAACGCAGAATAGAGCTTTGCCACTGTTTTCGGCCTGTGAGCGAGATTCAGCTGTGTGGAGCGCCTTATGTCGATGTAAAGGACGCAGGTGTCGATAAGTTTCGTTCGCTGCTTTTTTGCATCAAGATTTGGGAACGTAATGGCTGGATCGGATGAATGCGGAACCGTCTCCGTGCCCACCACCTCAATATCAAAATCGGAAGCGAGGATTACTCCTACCTCCTCCGCGATTTCATCACGCAAGTCCTTGAGGGCCATTAGGGATATCCAATCATCGAGGCTGCGGCTTTCCAAAGAGCCATAACCGCCGGAACTGCAAGAATCAGAAGAGCGACGACGACAAACATCGCCCCGATATTAAAGATTTTGAGCTTCCGGGTAGTAATTTGACTGTTCACCGCAATCTGGATTGACAGATCATCCAGATAGTTGCGGGTCACAGATTCATTTTCCGGTGGATAATACCGCTCTCGAATACGCTCTTTGTAAGCCGCTGGCGCGAACGTCGCAGCGTCTCCAAAATAGAGAAGTGCTTTTGCTTGCTCGGGATCTCTGTGGAAACGATTAAGGAGAGTTTTGGGCAAGAAGGAATAGAGCCCTAGAAGGGCTGCAATGGCGAAAAGAGGCAAGGCGATGGTGAAGCCGAAGCGCCATTGAACAGTGAGGGCATTCGATCCGTTGAGGAGATTCACCGAGGCCAAAATCCACGCCGAAGCAAAGGTAAGCAGGGCCGCATTTTTAGCCTCGGCAAACTTCAAGAAATCGACCACTCGCGCAAGACAAGACGTTAGAACACGCTCGAACGATTCTTGTTGATCATTCTTCATTGTTGGCCCCTTTTTACGAAGAATACTTTGGTGGCGGAGAGTTGCCTAGCGGATGGATAACCTTTTCAACAATTTGAAATTGCGTTGTCATTCGCGGAATACAACGTCACCATGCTTTACTTGAAGCCGAGCAGAACTGCAGTAATCTTGCCCCTCCCCAATCGTTTCACCGCGCCTGACTTTCATAAGGTAAGGACATTTTAAGAACAAACGGGGCGACAGTGACGAGGCTGCCGACTTTCGGCGACTAATGCTGCCTGTCTTGCACCGACCAAAATTCGCACCACCCCCTCCCCAATTCCGCTGCAATCCCCCGTATAACCCCTTCTCCCATCACATCCATCCTGGCCCGGGAGAAAAGCCTCAATGTCGAAACTACGCGTCGCCGTTCTGTTTGGCGGTCAGTCCAGCGAGCATGAGGTTTCCGTCATGTCGGCCCGCAATGTCGTCAAGGCGATCGATGGCGGCAGATATGAGATCGTGCCGATCCTGATCGATCGCGGCGGGCGCTGGCTGCTGGTGGAGGAAAAGGGCGGCGTGCTGCCGGAGCCGATTGCCTATGAGGGCACCGAAGTCTGCCTGGTTCCGGGCGGCAAGGGCCGGCTGATGGCGCTGGAAGGGGCCGGCGCCCGCGAGCTGCCTGCTATCGACGTGCTGTTTCCGGTGCTGCATGGGCTGAACGGCGAGGATGGCTCCATTCAGGGCCTTGCCCAGATCGTCGGCCTGCCGCTCGTCGGCTGCGGCATTCTCGGCTCGGCCAACGCGATCGACAAGGATATGGCAAAGCGGCTGCTGCGCGAGGCCGGCCTGCCGGTGGCCCGTTCCGTGACACTGACGCGCGGCGACAAGCCAAGTTTCGATGAGATCGCGGCCATGCTCGGCTCGCCCGTCTTCGTCAAACCCACACGCCAGGGCTCGTCGGTTGGCGTCAGCAAAGTGGGGGATGCCGCAGCCTTCGAGAGCGCGCTTGCCGAAGCCTTCCGGCATGACCGCAAGGTGCTGGTGGAAGA
>DAISJE010000205.1:0-7655 GCA_036821665.1 Bryobacteraceae bacterium
TGGCGGTCGGGCATATGTTTGTCGGCGGCGGCACCGAACCGGAGGTTCCGAAGATCAAAGTTGGGCTGCTGGGAGCGGACTACAAGATTGAAAACGGCCGTTACCGGTTCGCGAAGGTCTATAACGGCGAAAACTGGAACCCCAAGCTACAAGCGCCGCTAACACAACCAGGTGTGAATGTGCTAGCCGGCGAATACCTGCTGGCTGTGCGCGGCCGCGAGTTGCACGCAGCGGACAACATATACAGCTACTTTCAAGAGACGGCCGGCAAACAGATCGTTCTGAAAGTGGGTCCGAACGCGGACGGGAGCGGATCGCGCGAAGTCACGGTAGTTCCAATCGATAACGAGCAGGGCTTGCGTCATCTGGCCTGGATTGAAGGCAACCGCCGAAAAGTGGACCAGTTGAGCAACGGCACGCTTGCTTATGTTCACCTGCCCGATACGGCTCTAGGCGGTTTCACCAGCTTTAATCGCTACTTCTTCGCGCAGATCGGGCGTCAGGGCGCGGTGCTCGATGAGCGTTACAACCACGGCGGCGATATCGCGGACTACATTATCGATTACCTCAGCCGCCACCCCATGGCTCGCATTACAACGCGGGAAGGCGAGGACATCACCGATCCGACGCAAGCGATCTATGGACCCAAGGTGATGATCATCAATCAATTCGCCGGCTCCGGCGGGGATGCGATGCCCTGGTACTTCCGCAAAGCGGGAATCGGTCCGCTGGTCGGAATGAAAACATGGGGCGGCCTCGTGGGAATTGGCGGCTATCCGACCTTGATCGATGGCGGCCATGTGATGGCTCCGCGCTGGGCTTTTTATGGGCTTAAAGGCGAGTGGGAAGTCGAGAACCACGGCATCACACCGGATGTTGAAGTGGATCTGGACCCGAAACTGGTCCGCGAAGGGCACGATCCGCAGCTCGAACGAGCCGTAGCGGTGGAAATGGAGCTACTGAAGAAGAACCCACCGGTCAAGTACGAACGGCCCGCGTATCCGAACTATCATCAGCATTTCGAAGTGACAAAGCCGTAAGGAATCCTTTTTGTCCAAGGGCGTTCTACGGGTGGGCGGGCGCAGGCAAGGCCTCTAACATTTTCCGAATCGCCGGCGCTATCTGTATCAGAAGATCGCCCTGACGCCGGCTGGCTTTCTCGACAACAGCCAAGCCGCTCTGTTTGAAAGCGGCAAGGTCTCCACCATGCGTGCCGTTGGCATTGGGCAGCAGCGCAAGCACCTCTTGCCCTACTTCGCAGAGACTTTGGAGAGCTTCTAAAGCAGGTATGTCGGGGGCAAGGAGCGAATTGCGCTGGAACATCGGGCGTACGCCAATCGTGCTCTGATACCAGGCTCGAAGCTGTCGTTCGAGAGAGTCAGGTTTTCGTTCTCTTGCATTCAGTGCCAGGTAGGCATCCACCGCATCGCGAAATTCGCGCGCCGCATCGCTTTCAGGCGGAATCGCATCGACCAGCCTGTTGAGAGGCGTCGAACTCGTGTAGTTCTCCGCGTGCCGCGAATATCCCTTGACAGGTTCGAGCACCGAAGCAAACGTGTCAAGCGGCTGATACGGCATGCTTCCGGCCAGGCGCTGCCGCATCAGTTCCGGATTGGAGCATTGCGTCAATCCGAGCCATTCCAACCAGCGGCTCGTCATTTCGAGACGCTTGTACATAGATGCGGTGTCAGTGATGTCCTCTGGAGACCAGAACCGTTCGGCTATCGCGGCCAGACGCGGCCAGAGGCGCGAATCCAGGTTTTCCGGATCTGCCAGTTCCTCCCACATAGCGGCCTCGCCTCCAAGGATTTTCTTTTGCTGTTCAGCAGTTAAATCGGTGGGGGTTCCAGGAGCCGGAGTTGTTGCGCTCTTCTGTTTGCGATCGCTGCCGGGCTCCGGAGGCGGCACCTTCATCGGATCGATGGAATAGTGATAGGAAGCCGGATACATCAAATTCAGGTAGTAACCAGCGGAAAGAATGCCTTGATAGCCTTCGCGTGCGGCCTGCCACAAGGATGCCTGTCCGCGCCAGGATTGGATCACGACGGACTTCGGCAGTCCCGGATGCAAGACTTCGTCCCATCCGACCATGTGTTTACCGTGGGCGGCGACGATCTTCTGAATCCGCTCATCGAAATAGGTCTGCAAGGCTTTCGCATCGGCCAGATGATGCTCCCGCATAAAGGCCTGAATCTGTGCATTCCCGTTCCACTGCTTCGGGTCTACCTCATCGCCGCCGATATGAAAGTACGCATCCGGAAAAAGCGCGGCCATTTCGCCGATAAAACCATCCAAAAAGCGATACGTGGATTCCTTTGTGGGATCCATCAAATCGTAGAAGATTCCATAGTTG
Source organism: Bryobacteraceae bacterium (assembly GCA_036821665.1). Taxonomy (GTDB): domain Bacteria; phylum Acidobacteriota; class Terriglobia; order Bryobacterales; family Bryobacteraceae; genus Bog-105. The sequence goes on from DAISJE010000205.1 coordinate 2,354, forward strand.
GGGACGATTTCAAAAGAACCTGGGCGAGAGCCTAGTTGCGGATACCCGACAAGCCAGCTTGTCGCGTGACCGGGCATGTCGAACTCCGGAACAATGCGGATCCCCCGCTCGCGTGCGTACGCGATTACCTCTTTAATTTCGGCTTGCGTGTAATACAGACCGTTTGATCCGTAGGCCTGCAAGCGCGGATAGCGTTTGCTTTCGACACGGAACCCCTGATCGTCGGAAAGGTGCCAGTGCAGGACGTTTAGCTTGACTGCCGACATGCCGTCGAGAGTGCGCTCAACGTTGGCAACGGGAATGAAATGACGCGCAACATCTAAGGAGAGGCCACGCCATGGAAAGCGCGGTTGATCTCGAATGGACAGCGAAGGCGCAGAAAAGCCCGGTGTAACGCCGGCTCCGGTGTTCTGTTGGACTAGCTGTAGAAACGTCTCGACTCCCCGAAGGGCACCCAGCGGATGATGGGCGGATAGCCGCGCTCCGGTCGTGGTGATCTCGAGAGAATAGGTTTCGTCATCACCCAGGCGTTGTGGAGCAGGATGGTCTCTTTCCTCGACGACGATGGCGAGAGTCGCGCCTTCACTCTGGTTAATGAAATGGGGTCGAACGGGGATTCCGGTTTGACGGGCAAGTCGAGGGAACAAGCGCTCAGCGGCAGCTTTTACTCGCGGATCAGTCGCGCCGGCACCGGAAAGCGAGATAGAGAAGCTTATGTTGATGGGCAGCGAGCCGGCGTGCCAATCTACGGTCGCCGGCCAAGGCATGAGCGGGAGATTTTCATCCACATTCGATGCCCGTGCAAAGGAGACAGCAGCAACGGCCGCGACGAGAAGAAGTGGAAGGCCGTGTGTCCGTTTCAAGTTGTCTAGCTTAGCTTAGATGAGCCGGCGCATAGCGCGCCTGGTTCTCGAACGCGTGAAGTACAAAACCTGCTTTACCAGCTCACGCGCGAGGTGAACGGGTCGATTCCAATAATGGCGGCATCGGGCGGCCCAGTACATGCGAAAGATGGTCGTATGCGTCTTCAGAGCGCCGCTTGCGAACAAATGCGGCATCGTGGTCCGGCTTGGCAGCTCGATCAGAGGTTCAGGCACAAACGCCACGTCGTACGACTCTGCGATCCGGAACCACATATCGAAATCAGACCAGAAGCCGTAAGTGGGATCGAACATTCCTAAAGCTTCGTAGACTCCCCGACGCGCCATGACTGTGCCCCAAACCGGACATTCCAGATCCGTATCCCGAAAGCAAACATTTTCGAGGAAGTCGCGGCCGTGCATTAATCCGGGGAACCGGTCTGTTTGCTTACCAGAGACACCGTCGTGTGAAAGGTGCCGATAGATGTTGAAAACGAATCCGGCGGTAGGGTTTTCCAGTAAAGCCGCACGCCATTTCTCGATCAGCCTTGGATGATAAATATCTCCGTCGTGGAGATTGGCGACGAACTCGGATTGCGCCCGGCCGATGCCTGTATTCAGGTTCCCTGGCATGCCGAGATTCTGTTTATTTCTGTAGTACCGAATTCTTGAATCATGCTGCAAATAGTCCCGACACACGGCTTCGGTGCCGTCCGTAGAACAGTCGTCGCAGATCAGCAAGTTGAAATCTGAGTAAGTCTGACTCAGAATACAATCCAGGGTTCTAGGCAAAAACTTCTCACGGTTGTATGTGACTAGTACGATGCTTACGTCAGCAGACATTCGAATTTCTGACGCTCGCACTCCGACGTTAAGGACCTGTAGCGATTCCGGGTACCTGGTACCCCCGGAACTAGCGGCCGCCCTGAACCTTTGATGGGGAAGGATCAGGCTCCTTTACTTCGACAACACGATTTACTTGAAGATGGTTGAGCTGCTGCGTGCAACCACTGGGCCAATGAATTTCAACATCGTTGAGTTCCTGTGCCGTGCCTACGCCGAAGTGTACGGGAACGAGGCTCGATGAGGCATAACTGACCGCGCTGGTCATTTCGTTCCATTGCTTTCCGACACGAATACGCGCGCCGATTCCGTCCCGATTGCTGCGCGTCCCGATCAGCCGGAAGGCAATCCAATTTCCGGCATCGGGCGTGGTGTTTTGCCACAGCTCGGCCAAATCACTAAGAGACGATACGACGATGTCGATGCGGCCGTCCCGATCAAAATCGCCGAATGCCGCACCCCGGTGAGCTTTCACCGAGACCTTCATCGCAGGGGGTGTGCAATCGGAAAATTTACCGTCCATATTGCGAAACACCATGTTGGGTTCTTTGTAGACGTGCGATTCGAAGGCTTCGACGCGATCGTTCACATGCGAGTTGGCCGTAAAGAGATCTTTCCAGCCGTCGTTATCCAGATCTACAAAACCGTTGCCCCAGCCGCTATGTTCCATGCTCAGACGCCCGATATGGCTGGCGTAGGTGGCATCGTCGAACATACCTTTACCGATGTTCCGAAACAGGGGGAAGGTTTCGCCGGCGAGGGCGGTCACCGTGATATCGGGAAGACCGTCATTATCGTAGTCGCGAAAATCAGCGCCCATGCTGGCTATTGGCTGACCGCGGTCGCTCAAAGCAGCTCCCGCTACCAGTCCGACTTCTTCGAACGTTCCATTTCCACGATTGTGAAAGAGAAAGTTCGGCATGTTGTCATTCGTAACGAAGGCGTCCATAAAGCCATCGCCATCGTAATCGGCAAATGCGACACTCATTCCCCGCCCCGCAAACTTGCCTATGCCTGACTTGTCCGAGACATCTTCGAAGGTTCCATCGCCGCGGTTGTGATACAGCGTCGAGGCTAACGGGTGAAAGTACTTCGGATGGCAATAGACGCGGATATTGCGGTCGCGGTCGCCGCAGTAGCGATCCTGTAACGGCGTATCGGAGTAGTGCACGACCAGCAGGTCAAGTTTGCCGTCATTATCGTAGTCGAACCATCCGGCCGCTACGGCCCACTCTCCACTTTTGATTCCGGCCTTCTCGGTTACATCTTCGAAGGTGCCATCGCCGCGGTTATGAAACAGAATGTTGCGGTTTACACCGGCGATGAAGAGATCAGGGTGTCCGTCGTTATCGTAGTCCCCCGCAGCAACGCCCATCGAGTAACCGACTCCCGCTACTCCGGCCTGCTCGGTGACGTCGGTGAAATGAAAGCTACCATCGTTACGATAGAGCCGGTTCCAATACTTCGGCGAAGTTTTCTGAAGCGACGGAACAGCAGCGCCGTTCGTGAAATAGATATCAGGCAATCCGTCGCCGTTGTAATCGAAGACGGCCACGCCACCCGGCATGGTCTCAATCATGTACTTTTCGGGCGTGGGATTGTTTTCCAGCGTGAAGTGAATTCCCGCTTTTTCGGCAACATCCGCGAATTGAATGGCGCCGTTCGCGCCGGCGACGGAAAGAGCTGCGACCGGGATGCAGACAGCTCCCGCGAGGAACACGCACGAGGCAACTGAAATCTGCACCACAATTAGGTTAGCGGATATACTGACGCAGTACGATGACGCAACTGCTGAAGACAAAGAGCATCGACGCGCTCGTAGAGCAGACGCAGGTCGAAGGGAAGCGGCTGAGGCGCTCGCTCGGGCCGTGGAGCCTGATTGCATTCGGCATCGGAGCAGTAATTGGCGGAGGCATTTTCACCGTAACGGGCACAGCCGCCGCCGGACAGCACATGAGCGTTCCTTCCATCATGAATGCGCCATTGCTGGACCTCCTTTTGCATGGCAGCCATGCGGCTTCGACCATCGGACGGCCGGGAGCCGGACCGGGCCTTTCTCTTTCGTTCATTCTGGTGGCGATCACCTGTGGGTTTGCAGCCCTTTGTTACGCGGAACTGGCTTCGATGATTCCGATTGCAGGCAGCGCCTACACCTACGCGTATACGACACTGGGCGAGATCTTCGCCTGGATCATCGGCTGGGATTTGATTCTGGAATACGCCGTATCCAATATGTCGGTTGCGGTGGGCTTCTCGGCGTATTTCAACGTGATGTGCGACTACCTGTTTGGCGTGCATCTGCCGAAATATCTTTCGGAGCCGGCGATTATAGAAGGGCGTTTCACCGGCAGCCTGTTTAACGTCCCGGCATTGTTGATTGTGATGCTGCTGAGCTGGATTCTGGTGCGCGGCGTAAGAGAAAGCGCCGGCGCGAACAACGTGATGGTAGTTATTAAGCTCGGCGCGGTTCTGCTTTTCGTCTTCGGAGCGGCGCATGCAGTTCAGGCCTCGAACCTGCACCCTTTCATGCCGAATGGCTGGCCGGGCGTATTGAGCGGCGCGGCAATCGTGTTCTTTACGTTCATCGGCTTCGATTCGGTTTCGACCGCGGCGGAAGAGTGCAAGAGACCGCAACGAAACATGCCGATCGGGATCATCGGCACGCTGGTTGCGTGCGGGATTCTGTATACCGCAGTCGCGTTTGTGCTGACAGGTATCGTCAATTGGAAGACGCTGGATAATGCGTCGCCGGTGGCGAACGCACTCGCGGCAATCGGGATGGATAAACTGCGTTTCACTGTCACGGTGGGAGCGCTGCTCGGGATGCTTTCTTCGCTGCTCGTGTACCAGTACGGGCAGGCACGCATCTGGTTCGCGATGTCGCGAGATCGTTTGCTGCCGGATGTTTTCTCGCGTGTACACAAAAGATTTCAGACACCCCATGTCAGCACCTGGATCGCGGGTCTGGCGGTTGGCATACCCGCGGGCATTTGGGACATAGGAACCTTTGCGGACCTGTCGAACATCGGAACGCTATTCGCGTTTATCATCGTTTCATTTGGAGTTGTGATCTTGCGCCATAAGCAGCCGGACCGGCCGCGAGCTTTCCGCGTACCGTTTTCTCCGATAACACCGTTCATCTCGGTTGTATGCTGCCTGGGCCTGATGATGGGACTTCCTTTAGAGACATGGATCCGCTTTGTTGCATGGCTCGGCATTGGATTAGTGATTTACGGAGCTTACAGCCGTAAGAGGAGCCCGCTACACGAGGCGGTGGCGGTCCAGGAGCGGTTGGTTCCGTAAGAAAGCTATCAGCCATCAGCCCTCAGCCCTCAGCGATCAGGCATCGCCACGCGGTTTTCGGTGAACGCCTCATTTTGTATACGGATGGCGCGCGGCATCAGCCACCAGGACTGAGCCATCCCTGCACTTCAGTCTCATTCGCGGGCGCATGCTCTTTAACCAGATCGGAGAGGAGCGCTTCGAATACCGCGACTATCCAGCCGTCGTATCTTGTACGAAAGCGCATTGAAGCCGGGCTGGCGCTAAAAGCCGTCCCAGACAAGGGCCGGGAAGGTGGCCTGCGTGTGGAAGCCGAT
>DAISJE010000206.1:0-7625 GCA_036821665.1 Bryobacteraceae bacterium
CTTATGAATGTAAGGGAAATTAGCTAAAGAAGGTCTAAAGATGCTCTAAGTATCGTCTTTATGTTCATCGGCTTTGGCAAGTGGCGGTTCGGCGTCTGGCTCCTGAAACGGAAGCAAAATTACGAACAATGCTCCTCCAGTATCTGGGGACTGTATCCGGATGGCGCCGCCGTGCGCTCGAACAATGTCCTGAGCAATCGTCAACCCCAAACCGGCGCCGGGCACGGTATCGCGGGTAGAGGCAGACCGGTAAAAACGTTCGAAGATCCGCGCTCGATCGGATTTTGCTATTCCGGGGCCGTGATCTTGAAAGCGAAAAAGGATTTGATTGCCCTCTCGATCCGCCGAAATCTCGATTGTTGAGCCGGGTGGAGAGTACTTTGCGGCGTTGTCGATGAGTTGCCGGAAAGCAAGTCGAACGAGGGCCGCATCCAGCAGAAGATTTGGCAAATCGTCCGGAGCATTAAAGCTGACCGGCCTCCCTTCCAGGGCTCTGCCTTGTTCCTCCACCGCGCGAAGCAATAGCTCTCGCGGCGCTTGCCAATCGCGTTGAAGCGAAATGTTGCTTCGGGTAAGGCGAGCCATGTCGATGGCTTCGGTTACCAGACCGCTCAAACGATCCGTTTCTTCGTCGATAACAACGAGTAGATCTCGCTGTTGCGCTCGGTCGGCTATGGCGCCGGTGAGCAGGGTGCTGATCGCCGCCTTGATCGAAGTTAGGGGCGTCTTGAATTCATGGGAAATTGCGTCGAGCAGAGTCGATTTCAGCTCATCGCTTCGGCGTGCCGCCTCAATGTCAGTTGCCTGCCGTTGAACTTCTCCGCGCTCGATTCCAATTGCAACTAATCCGGCAAGGCTTTGCAGCGCGCCGTCGGAAATCTCGACGCCAAGAAGCGCGAGGCTGCCAACAGGATTTGTGCCGAGCCGGATGGCAGTAACCGTAAGCTGTCGCGCAGGATCTCGGAATTGCGTGCCGCGTCCACTGGCTTCGCGGAGCCACTCGTCGACTTTCTGAATGTCCTCCGGGCCGGCGCGATGAAATCGATCGGAGCTGCGGATATAGAGTATGGCGCCTGCAGCATCATAGACACGAGCTACCTGCGCAATCAGTTGCTGCCCGACGTTGCCGGAAGGATCGAGCAGCAGAATAGACCGGCTGACGCTATAAAGCCTCTCCAGATCGCGTTGATGCGCCACAGCCTCTAATGCTTGTCTTTTAGCCGTGCTAGAGAGTTGGCTTGCCATGATTGCTGTTGCAAGAAAAGCCGTCAAAGCGATCCAGTTTTGAGGGTCGGCGACCGTGAACGTGCCCACCGGCGGCAGAAAAAAGAAGTTGAAGCCAAGCACCGCCGCGAAAGAGGCGATCAGCGCCTCAATCAGCCCCCATCGGGCCGCGCTAAAGAGAACCACTACCAGATAAATAAAGCCGGCGGTGGTAGCGTTCACGTCTCCAAGCCGAACACACACGTACGTTACGAGCGCGAGTGCGCATAGAACTGATGCGATACGCCAAACGATACGCAAGAGCCTCGCCTTGTTCATTGGAAGCGAATGCTCACTATATTAATCGCGAAGCGATTTCAGCGGAAGATAGGGTGCCTTGCCCTCGGATTAATTCACTCCTGGAGGATCTCCAGTTGCCTGGTCTTCCTGCGGTGCTGTTCTGGCGTGTTCTCCTTCGCTGATTTCGGAATCGCTTGCCGCGCTTCCCTTCTCAGACGAAGCCCCTGGTCGCAAGGCATTCATGTGTTTTGGACCGAGCCCAAGGCCGATAAGCGCTAGCGCGGTGATCTTGCCTTCATTCTCAATTCCGCAATCCGTTTGAAATTGTTGTAAGGCATAAATGGAGTCCGGCCCCCACTTTCCGTCAATGTCTCCTTGGTAATACCCCTTGCTCGCAAGTGCCGTCTGAATTTGCTTGTATCGTTCAGCCGTTGGATGCAACTGACTTGTACGCCTTCTCGAGCGTCTGTGAGAGCGATGCTTGGCCCGGTGTTTTGATGAATGCCTTGATCGTATACTTCTATGGCGCACGCGAGTTTTATGACGAACTCGTTTGGATGTCGAGTGGTCGGTCCCGGCGATTGAGGCGCCCGGAAAAATTGTAAGACTTACCACCGCTATAAAAGCAAAGGTCCACCCCATAGCCGCAGGCTACCAAGTCGCCTGCATTCGAGCCGCTTAAAATGCAATTCGAAGGGGTCGCATCAGAGCGATTGCGGTTATTGTAGAGAACAGAAACAGCCAAATAAACCACGGCAAACGCAACCCCAGCCACTCCATCGTTCGTGAAGGGTAATCAATTACAATCCATTCCACATTTGCGTCGGTAAGAGGATGCTCTGTGGGGTGCAAGAGCCATTGCCAGGACAAGCGAACGCGTTTCGTGGACAGAAATGCGGGATGAGACCCGGCAGCAATCTTTTTTATGGCTATTTCGTTCGGGAAAACGAGCCGTAGTACTCCGGAAGTTGCCCTCTTTGCCCGTATACGCCAAGCTATTTGTCGGTCTCCTTGTATCCGGACGGCCGGTGTCTCAACATCAATTCCGTTAGGCGTCTGCAAAACTGGTGCGCTAACAAGAACGCCGGTAGGATGCAGCAATTTCACGCTTACAATTGCTGCTTTGCCGACCGGAAGCGGTGCTTTTCCGTAGAAGGGTTCCAAAACGGAAAACAAAACGATCGTCGGCAATGCCAAAAGCAAAGCAGGGCGTAGCATCAGCGCCAAATACCGCGCGTTCAACCGCAGAAGTCTCATTTGAGCCCGCCAGATGAGACCAGGCTCATCGACGAAAAGCCGCAGTTCATAGAGACAGGCCTGAAGCTGGCGTCTTGTGCTCCGTATGGTCTCTTGATTCGAAGTTTTTCGCAGAATTAGTAACAGTGCGAAGCCCAGTCCAATGCCAATCCCGGCAAGGCTAAGCATCGAACCTTCTTTTAGGCGAATATCCCACGACGGCTACTCCAGATATCCAAGCCCTTTCATCTTTTTCACAATCTCCTCGTCGGATTCGGCATCCTCCAGCCGAGCCAGTTCTTTCTCGACGATATGCTGCACGAATTCCTCCGGCGAGCTATAACCGGCTAAGTCGGCGCATTTTTTTATACGATCCATCAGGCTCTTGTCGAACCTGAGTGTTGTCTTGAACATCTTCATGCCTCGCGTTGCAAGCCGTTGTGCTAAGACGCGACCTCGACACGCAACGGCTTACCTTCCATCCAGCGGGGCGGCTCTAGCCCAAACAGAGTAAGCGCCGTGGGAGCCATGTCTTCGATTCCCGGGTCGTCCGCTTCGAATTTGCGATTGCTAAAAAGGACACCGGGCACTAGCTTAGGATCCACGCAGTGATCGCCGCTCCAGGCTTTGCAATTATCCTCAAAGACATTTGCCGCTACTCGGCCTACTGCCGCATCCCAGGAAATCCGGTATCCGTCGTTGTAGCCGGCAATCAGATCTGGCGCATCGGCAGCATAGGGACCGTTGTAGAGATCGCTTGTTGCGTATACGGTTCGTATGCCGATTTCGTCCTGTTCCCGGTCAAACAGGTTTGTGAGTCGCTCAATCAGTTCTTTCTTGAGGGCCTCCGCCTCCGCTCCGGGTTCGACGGTCCCCTCCGCCTCTCGGCCTTTCAAGTTCAAATAAAATCCCGCCAGCCCAACCGCGTACGCTTTGGTTCTTTGCCAATCCACGCCTCGAAAATAGGGTCCGCTCTCGATCAGGCCGTCTTTTAAGGCAAGATATCCGTTATCGCGCAGCCAACTATTTAAGTTGATGCCGCGCCGGAAGGAGCAGAATCCGTGGTCCGATAAAACGAACAAAACCGTTGTGTCATCGACATATCGCGAGGCAAGGCCGGCGAGAGAATCCATTTTCTTGTACATCTCTTCAATGACTCCGCCATGCTCGGGCCTGGGCGTTCTGTCCGGAGCGCAATCGGACTCTAGGTGCCGGTAGAACATGTGCTGTATCCGATCGCTCGTATCGAAAACACACGCAACAACTCCGCGGCGGGTCTTTTCGAGCGCGCTACGGAACATCGCTTCGCGCTCGTTCATCAAGAGATAAGCCTGATCCAGAAAGTTTTGGTCGCTGATTACTCCTTCGTTCAAGGCCCAGGTATCCTCTGCCATGCCGAGGGTTGAGAAAGGTCCTAACAACTTCGCTAGATATGACGCGTAGAATGATGGGTGACTGACAGGCAAGGCCGGCTTCTCGGGGTCAATCTGCAAGGGCGATACGTAAAGCGAAAATTCAGGTTCGGTTTCTGTGATCAGGAACCGGGCTATGCCGGAGACTTTAAACCCAGGTGCCGCTCGAAAACTTAGCTTTACCCAGCGCGAGTAAACTCCTGGCTGAAGCGTTATCGACTCCTTGCCGATTCGCATCGCGTAAATGGGATCTTGACTTTTCTTTTCTATTCGAAAGGATATTCGTAGAGGCGCGCCATCTTCTCTAAGGCTATTGTTGGGGCCTTCCAGTTCCCCTTCGATCCGATCGCCGATCCGCTTCAGCGGGTACTTACTGCCGCCTTCATAGCTTGTTTCTTCGCAGCGTGTCGAAAAAAATGAAAAGCTTCCCTGGGTGCCGCGCAAATCCGGTGTCGACATTGCGGAAAGCTGCCGTCCATTGAATTTATCGGGTGGAAAGGTGATCGGCACGCGTATTACTGTGGACCCGATGTTCTGTTCGCCTAACAGTTTCCAGAACGGCTGGCTCTTGCGACGCATCTCTACCGTGGGTCTGGACAGAGGAATCTGCCAGCCGCCTATACGCAGCATCCGTTGGGGAGCCTTTACGTTTGCCGAGGATAACTGGGGCACATAAGTCTTTAGACTTCGATTTAAGAAATCGAAAATGTTGTGCTTTGCAGGATTCACGCCCGTTGCAAATGTCGACCAGGCGACCGGCGATAACGACGGAAATGTTGTTCTTAGGCGGCGATACGTTCCTTGCTCTTTTAAACGTTGTAGGTGAGGCAGCTTGCCTTCGGTCATGAATCTCTCGGTCAACCGGGGATCCAGACCGTCGAGGCCGAGAAATATCACCTTTCGCACGCGTGCGTGGCGAAATCCTTTGCGGCGGCGAACCAGCCGCCACGTCATTCGAAATGGCCAGGAGAGAAGTGAGGCCGCGGTCAAAAAAAAGCCGGCGAGCAAAGTCAGGAATGAGCCGAGAAAAGCAAATCCGGCCCCCGGCCCGATATAGGCGAGCTGCATTTCGCCGGTGTGCGGGTGAAGGGATCTCACCGCGTAAACCGCCGCTACAAGCAGTACGGCTCCATATATTGAAGCCGGGATCCTGTCTTTCTCCGTTCCGCGAAATCTATTCATCGGAGTTTGCCTTCGACGAAGGGTACTTCCCACACTTTTTCATGCTGAATGGGCCCGTGGCCGAAGTAACCGTCTTCTCCAAATAACTCGCCGTGATCCGCCGTAATAGTTACGTATGTGTTCTTTGGTACGAGATCAAATAATTCTTCGATCACGCTATCAAGATACTTAACGGCGCGAATCTGCCTTTTGCGCAGCGCTTCAAGTTTGGTCGTATCGAAGAATTTCTGCGGTCGGCTTGCGAGCTTTCCGCCAACCACGTGTTCGTCGAGATGTTTAAATACACCATGAACGCCGCTGATCCGCGGCCACTCCTCAGGAGGTTCATCGGGGAGCGCATAAGGATAGTGGGTTTCACCCACATTTAGAAGGTAGAAAGAAGGGCGCTCCTCCGAAAAGGTCATCTCACGTAGCATCGCGCGCATGTCATTGTGCTTCTCCATGAGTTTGTAAGTATCGAAGCCCTGATTCAGAATCGTTTTCGGATTCAAAACAGGTAGCGAGACTCGGGCGTGTGTTCGATAGCCCAGGTTCTCTTTAAGAAAAAATGGGAGATAAAGTCGGGGCACGAGGGAAGCAAACTTGAGATCCTGTGCGCCTAAGCGCTCATTAAACTTCAGAAATTCCGTTTTGTAATATTCCGAGGCGTAAATGTGACGCGGGCTCTTATGTGGAAGCAGCCCGATCAGTAAATTGAAGTGAGACGGGGATGTCCAGCTCGCATAGGACCAACGTCGCTCGACGGTGCCTAACTGCTTTATTACTTTCGGCCTCGCGCGCATTAGCGAGTCGTAGCGACAACTGTCCAACACAACAAGGATGTAGTTGTTCCGCGCTGGCTTTGCCGAAATCACGCCACCATTTTATCCTCGGAAATGGGCCGGCTTTGAAGACCCCGCATGCCAAATCATTTCCGCTGATCCTGCGCAAAATCGAGCAGCTCCCGAGCGTTTAGATCCGAAACCGCCCAATATGCCATGTGGGATTGTGTCCAGTGAAGCAGGTTATAGCCTCTTATCGCGATCGCTGCTGCTTTTGAGTCGGACTGGGATGACGGCCAGATAAAAAGATTAATGATGTGTTGGTGGCGTTTGTATACGAGCGCGGCAACCGGGCGGCCGTCCAAGTAATCCAGTCGGCCTCCTGTAAGCGGATATCCCTCGGACGCAAAGTCCTTCACCACCGGAGCAAAATCGAGCCGTCCATTGAACCAGGGCTTCACCGTGTGTTGGTCCGTGGAGAAAACATCCGTCAGGTGGTTCGCCATTAGTGACCGGATGTGGCTGGAAACCACTTGCTGCGCTAGTATTTCCGAGGCGGAGGGACGTCGAAGCATTTCGAGGAGCGCCGCGCTCAAAACGGCTAGAAGAACGATCCCGGCGGCAATAGCAAACATTGGCCATCCACTCGCGGACGTCTTATGAACGACAGGTTTCGTGTTTTGCTCGCGAGTGCCGCGAACTCTCAGTCGAATTCTTTCCTCCAGAGCAACCGGTGCCTGAAAATATAGGTTATTTGTTTGCAGCGACCGGCGCATTTCGTCATATTGGCCGCGGAGTGCGGGGCATCGGCTACACTCATCGAGATGGCGTTCGAAATCAAGACTTCGCACCAGGTCCAGCTCGCCGTCGATATAGGCGTTGAGCAGCCCTTGGGCCTCTTGACAGTTCATGCCTTTGTCTCCCGCTTCAAATTGGACAACCGGGCGTACAACTCCTCCCGCGCTCGAGAGAGACGCGACATGACCGTACCTAGCGGAGCGTCGATAATCGACGAGATTTCTTTGTAGGACAGTCCTTCCAGTTCTCGCAATATCAGGACCTCGCGATAGACCGATGAGAGTTCTTCAATCCCCTGCCGAACTTGTTCTGAATTCGCTTCTTTTATTAACGTTGCCTCGGGATCCAGGACTGCCGCGACAGCCTCCTCCGCGCTGTCCGGGTCGCTGACGATTTCGCGCGGACGATTCTTGCGGATCCAGGTGTGCCACGTGTTCCGCACGATTTTAAGTAGCCAGGCGCGACCGTTGTTGCCATACTGGAAACTCTCAAAGGAAGCGAGTGCCCGCAGATAGGATTCTTGAACGATATCCTCAGCGTCGTGCTCATTACGCGTCAGCCAGCGTGCCAGATTGTAAGCCGCATTGAGGTGCGATAACACACTTTCTTCGAAGCGTTCACGGTCTTCTTTCAATACCGATTTCTTCGACAATTTATTCCACGATCCTACCCGAACAGTGGGGACTGGCTCGACTGTCCTGAGCGCAACGGCACGGCTCTAACACCGAGGCAC
>DAISJE010000207.1:0-7609 GCA_036821665.1 Bryobacteraceae bacterium
AGAGCCGTAGCTGCCGGATCACGGCCGGCCAGTGAAGCCCTTTTCGTTTGTGTCTCGCGTAAGCTATACGTAGATTCTGTGAGCCAAGAAATTGGCGGTGAGTCGGCCGGGAAAAGAGATGGTCGAGTGCGGCTAAATAGGCTTATTATCGGCGGGTGAGGAGCATACGGCAACTCTGGCGCGACGAAGTATAGTCACCGAGACACAACAATGTCATCAGGACCTTTCGTCGGAGGCTATTGTTAATCTCTGTGTATTCTGTCGCTAAAACAATAAGCAGTGTATTACGACACCACGCTAAAACGTCTGTCCGGCCCCGGCGCGTACTCCGCAAGATGCGAGGTGGGACGCAAAGTCACCTTATCGAGGCGACGGACGGTGAATTCTACGTTCTAAAATCAGTAAACAACCCACAGCACCGTCGGATTCTCGTTAACGAATGGCTTTGTGCCGCGTTTTTGCGCCACCTCGGCATCTTTGCCCCCCATACAACCCTGATAGAGATCACGCCTGAATTTGCTGCGCGTCAAAGCGAATTGTACGTCTTGCTCGGCTCTCGGCGGGAAACTGTTCCGCCGGGCATTCATCTCGGCTCCCACGTGGCGGTAAACCCAAATCAAACCGCGATTTTTGATTTTTTGCCAGATAAGACCTTGGCTAAAGTGGAAAACCGCCAAGATTTCCTGGGCGTGCTCGTTTTTGATAAATGGGTATCGCAGGCGGATTCACGCCAAAGTGTGTTCTTTCGAGCGCGCCGAAGAGAATACGCTGGCTTAAGTTCGAGCCACTCTGCGGCGATTAAATTTTGGGCGCAAATGATCGATCATGGCTTTGCTTTCAATGGATCCTTGTGGCAGTTTCACGACTCCCCGCTGCAAGGACACTACTTCCGGCCATCTGTTTACGATGCAGTGCATAGCATCGATTCATTTGGACCATGGCTTGAGGGTGTCAACAGTTTTCCAACCGAATTCGTTGAGACTGTCCGCAAACAAATTCCGCGCTCATGGATTCAAGACGACGAAGTTGAACTTGAGCGGATGCTTGAACGTCTTTTGCTGCGGCGTTCCCGAGTGCCCGCTCTCATTTATGACATGCATCGCAGTCGCCCCGGGATATTCCCGAATTGGTCTCCAGTTTTCAGCTATCAATGCTCAAATTCAGGTATCGGTTGAGTTTTCGGGCAGCAGAAAATTCGTAGCGGAGGTGCGGACGCAATGGTTCAGTCTCTTTGAACAACATTTTGAGACTTGTGGTTGTGCAATTAGCCAGACATAATCCAGATTACGCGGCACGCATGCGCACGGAGAACGCGAAGCGAGGGCGACGATCTCAGCCGTTCGAAGAGCGAAAAGTCGCTGTACACATCTGTTTGCCTTTCGGCTGTCCCCACGAGTGCGCGGAATCGGATCCTCGCATCAAGTCCCGGCCGTGCGGTCCAGGAACGAGCATTGATGCACATTGCGCTCGCGTTTGTTTCGCTTGTGAGCATGCGGCCTACCCACGCCCGTTGATATCAAGTCCGCCGATATGGAGAAGACGATCGGCGCCAACTCCGTAGGTAATCGAATCACTAGAGCGTTGATTGGATGCTCGTGAAAAACAAATTACGGGGCGATCCATGCCGGCGACCTTCGCCCCGGGGTCAAGGTGAAGGGGCGGAATATCACAGTAGATGGCATGCATCTGCCAATCCTTGTTCACGACAACGAACACGCAAGCCACTTCGATCACCTGCCCCGCGGGTGCCTGGGATGGCGCGGACTGGCGCGAACGTACCAGAACGCCCCAAGGTGTGTCAGCCAAATCCAAACTACGAAAGGTCTCCAACGCAAGTGATTACTGCGAACGCGCAACAACAAGCATGGCTCAGCGAGCAAGATGGATACCACCGCCAGCCAGATCGGTCCATATCCCTATCCTAAATTTCCGACTAAAGTCTTAATATCGTTTGCCGAAAAAGTAGTTTTCGGGGTCCGAAACGCACTGAACGCCGTACAGGAACGTAGTCGTTGCTCACTATCGCTTAGCGCTAAAGATCAACACGCAGATCAGATAGCGTTTTGAATTGCTCAATCCGAGGATTCGTTGTAAGCAGCATGAGCAATTTATGCATTCGCTGCAAAGGCTGCGCGCGAGAATATATCTGGATGATGGCGCGATCCAAGCTTCACAGTTGATGCCAGAAGGGCGCTATTCGATTGAGAGGGATGAAGAGTGCTGGCACTTTCTGCTGATCGACGATCGGGATGAAGTAGCCGCCTGCGTGCGCCACCTTCTGCATCCGAATACAATAACGTTTTGCGATCTACTCCTCCGACGTTCAGCTCTGGCGCAAGATCCTGTGTGGGGAAAACGTTTGCGCGCAGCGGTAGGGGCGGATCTCGACGAAGCACGTGCTCACCAACTCTGGTACGCCGAGCTGGGCGGATGGGCCCTCGCAAAAGAATACCGAGGAACAACCGCAGCACTCAAGATTTTGCTAGCCTCCTATGCGTGGGGCAGGTTGATGGGCGGCTGTCATTGCAGTTGTACCGCAACAAAGAAAAACAACTCCGCCTCACTCTTGAGGCGCATCGGTGGAGTAAGTCTAAAGACCGACAGTATCGAGTTACCGCCTTATGAAGAGCCACTCTATGGGTCCACTATGGAGATGTCACGATTCGATTTCGGTCCGCTCCGATGCGCTATGAAGCACTTATTCGATCTTTTCAGATCGAATTGCAAAGTGCCGTGCCTTTTACGAACAGTCTCCTAAATCTGGCCACGGGTCTTCGACAAAGCGAATCCGATCGCGCTGTCGCCTCCGAACTGGGGTTACGCTGTGAGTTGTTTCGCTAAGCGCCTGACGTGTTCATACGTATATTTTTGGCATGCAGTTGGGCACCCTTCGCGTTATTCGAATCAGTATGCGAAGGGTAGGCTTTAGAAAGCCATTCGGATTTGGTGACCGCCGTATGAAACCCGTTCTGCTCGCTGGATCTGGGGTGCAAGTGAATGGAGAACGAGCACACGGCTGCTTTTCGCGGATGCATATGTTGCTCATTGCCAACGTGCCATCCCGTGCAAACATGTCGCCTAACATCTAGGAAGCCAATGCAGACGAACAGGCGTCCCTCTGGCAATTTCGCCCAAACCGCGCGAGGGTTGCCGGCGGAACGCGGTGAGCTTTCGGTGAACGTGCATGACGCCGGATAAGGTTTGCTGGTAAGGTCGGGCGAGGGCGAGGAGGCCCGGCTGGATGGCAACTGAGACAAGCGCTGTTCCCGAAGATCTGGAGCAACTACGACACCGATTCGAAGATTTTCGAAAGGCGCAGCCCGGGCACTCGCGGTTGCCGGAGAGTTTGTGGGCAGCCGCTACGGAACTGGCCAAGCGGTACGGGGTGAATCCGACAGCAAGGACGCTGCGGCTGGAGTACGGAGGCCTGCGAAAGCGAGTGGAGAATCGGCCGCGGCGCAAAGCGAAGAGCCTGAAGACAGAGCCGCCCAGTTTTCTGGAGTTCATCGCGCCAGGCGCCAAGCCGGTGACCAACTGCACGGTGGAAGTGGAGTCGGCGCAAGGCGGCAAGCTGCGGCTGGAGTTGAAGGCCGTGGCCACAACGGAGCTGGCAAACCTGATCCGCGCCTTCGTGAGCCAGTAAGCCATGCTGCAGATTGCGCCGCAGATGCGCATTCTGGTTGCGATTGAGCCGGTCGATCTGCGGAAGGGCATAGATGGGCTGGCGGAATTGTGTCGGGAGAAACTATCCGCCGATCCGTTCTCGGGCTGCCTGTTTATATTCAGAAGCCGGCGCGCCACGGCCATCAAGTTATTGCAGTATGACGGCCAGGGTTTTATTTTGGCGCAAAAACGGCTCTCCAGAGGGCGTTTTGTCTGGTGGCCAAAGGGTAGCGGAGCAGCGCGAGCGCTGGAAGCTTATCAGGCACAGTTACTCGTGGCCGCCGGCAATCCCGATACGCACGCAGCGCCCCTGTGGCGCAGCGTGAGTTCATAGCAAAAACCATCTCAATGTACTTGCGTTCTGTGCGGATTTCTGGCACACTGCTGCTGTGCCGGAGGAATATCGCTATCGCGGGCGCAACATCAGCCGCAGCGAGATTCTGTTTGTGCGGCAGTTCATCGCCGAGCACCCAGAGATGAGCCGCTACGCACTATCGCGCCGACTTTGCGAGGTATGGCAATGGAAACAAGCCAATGGCGCGCTGCGCGATATGGTGTGTCGCGGGCTGCTGTTGCTGCTTCATCGCGCCGGTGAGATCCACTTGCCACCCACACGGTGTGGCTTATCGCGGGATTGGGCAGAGTATAAGCGCCCCGAACCGGTTGTGCCCGATAACCGGCCCCTCCACGGCCCGCTGCACGAGTTATTACCGCTGGAGTTTCAGCAAGTGCGGCGCACCGAACAAGAACCACTGTTCGATAGCCTGATCGAGCAGTATCATTATCTGCGCTATCAGCAGCCGGTTGGCGAGCACTTAAAGTATCTGGTGTCGGCGAAGGGGCAAGTGATCGCCTGCCTGGCGTGGTCCTCAGCGGTGCGGCACTTGGCCAGCCGCGATCGCTTCATCGGCTGGAGCGCCGAACTTCGCATGCGCAATCTGCGGTTGCTGGCGTACAACAGTCGATTTTTGATTCTGCCTTGGGTTGCAGTTCCGCACTTGGCATCGCATATTCTGAGTCGCATGGCAAAACTGGTGCCACAAGATTGGCAGCGGCTCTATGCGCATCCGGTTTACTGGTTGGAAACATTCGTCGATCCGGCGCGCTTTAGAGGCACCTGTTATCGCGCGGCGAACTGGCTGGTGCTGGGGCGCACGACGGGACGCGGCAAGAATGCACCCAGCAAAAAGCCGAGATTCCCGGTCAAGGAAGTGTTGGCGCTGCCGCTGACGCCGCGCTTCCGCGAGCTATTAATGCGGTGATGAAGACCCGAAGCTGCCGCCGGCGGATCGACGTCAATCTGGAGGAGCTGGACCAGATTATCGATTGCGGCAGGCAGACGCCGCTGAGTGAGTCCGATAGCCGGAAGCTCAAAGCCGCACTGCACACCATGGCAGAGCGCTTATCCGCGAAGCGCAACACGGAAAAGACTCGTGCTGTGCTTAAGGATTCGCAAGCTTCGGCCTTCGCGCAGCAGGCAGACAATGTAGAATCCCGCCTGGCCGGACATGGCCGTAACAGCGCCACCGAGTTTACGGGGGCGCGCAAAATCGCTGTTCCCCATGCCACGCTAAAGCCGGGTGATGCCTGCCCGGAATGTCTGAGAGGAAAAATCTACGAGCAGAAGCAAGCGGCAACGCTGGTACGCATCGTAGGGCGGCCGCCGCTCGAAGCAACCGTATTCGAGAGGGAGCGGCTGCGCTGCAATGCCTGCGGCCAGATCTTCACTGCCGAGCCACCCCAAGCGGCTGGCGCTGACAAGTATGATGCGACTGCCATCGCGATGCTTGCGCTATTGAAGTATGGCACCGGTACTCCCTTCCATCGCTTGAAGCGGCTGCAGGACCAACTCGGGATGCCTTTGCCTGCGGCCACGCAATGGGAGCTGCTGAAAGCCGCCACACCAGACCTTCAGCCGGCGTGGAACGAGCTGATCCGGCAAGCGGCGCAAGGCGGCGTGTTGCACAATGACGACACCGGCGTGCGCATTCTGCATCTGGCGCGCGAGCCGGGCGACAAGCGCACAGGCACCTTCACCAGTGGCATCATCTCGATCATTGCGAGGTGGAAAATCGCGCTGTTCTTCACCGGAGCGAAGCATGCGGGCGAGAACCTGGCGCAAGTGCTGAAAGGGCGCGCACGCGAACTCGCGCCGCCGATTCAGATGTGCGATGCGCTCTCGCGTAATACGCCCAAACTGGATGGCATAAAGACTCTGCTAGCCAACTGCCTCGCGCACGGGAGGAGGCAGTTTGTAGAAGTGGCGGAGAACTTTCCACAAGAATGCCGATATGTGCTGGAGATACTGCGCGGTGTTTATCACAACGACGCACTGGCACGGGAGCAGAATCTGTCCGCCGAAGAGAGGCTGCACTTCCATCGGAAACATAGCTCTCCGCTGATGGAAGCGCTGCACGAGTGGATCGAAGCGCAGTTCGCCGAAAGAAAAACGGAGCCGAACTCCGGGCTCGGCAAAGCGATCTCCTACTTACTGAATCACTGGAAAAAGCTGACGCTGTTTCTGGAGCATCCCGGCGTTCCTATCGACAACAATATCGTCGAGCGTGCTCTGAAGAAAGCGATTCTGAATCGCAAGAATGCCTTGTTCTATAAAACGCTGAACGGGGCGGCAGTCGGCGATCTATTTATGAGCCTCATTCACACGTGCGAGTTGAATGGCGCGAATCCCTTTGATTACCTCACCGAACTGCTGCGGCATGCCGTGGAGTTGAAGCAGAGGCCGTCGGAATGGATGCCGTGGAACTACCGCGAAGCGCTAGCGCGGCTCACTACGCCTACCGCGGCGTAGTATGATGGCCCGGCTTACCTGGCCGAAAAGGATCGTCGGCGGCCAGGCGCAAAGGACTCCTTCGAATGCCTGTAAAACGGGCTTCTCAAAAAGCAAAATCGGATAACCTTTTCGGCCACCCACGCAGACAGCCGAAAATGTTTCGGGCTGGGTTATATGCCCGCATCTCCACGAACGATCAGCAGACGCTTCCGATGCAGAATCGCGCCCTGCGGGAGTATGCACTGAAACGCGGCTGGAACATTGCCATGCAAGTGCGCGAGGTTGGTTCGGGCACAGTGAATCGAGAAGCCCGCGAGCGATTGCTGGAGGCGGCACGCCGTCGCGAAATCGACGTGGTTCTGGTGTGGCGGCTCGATCGCTGGGGACGGTCGGTAACCGACCTGTTGGCGACGCTGCAAGAACTCGAACATCTCGGAGTCGGCTTCGTATCGCTTACCGAAGCGCTCGATCTAACGACGCCAGCCGGGCGCGCTATGGCTGGATTGCTCGCGATTTTTGCGGAGTTTGAACGCGAGATATTGCGGGAGCGCACTCGCGCTGGTTTGTTAGAGGCGCGGCAGAATGGCAAACGTCTCGGTCGACCGATGACTGCTGGGCTTCAGGCCGGTGAGATTAAGAAGCTGCATCGCGCCGGCGTCGCGAAAGCTGAAATTGCCCGCCGCCTACAGATCGGTCGTACGTCAGTACGCCGAATCCTGGGGGCGAAGTCATGAAGCGGTCCAAGCGAGACTCGGCCCGGGAAGACCGCATCTACAACGAAACGATCGTTGATGCCCGTCCCGAAGAGCAGGCAAAGAGCTGGTACTACTATCTGGAAGGCAAGATCACTTTCCCGTTCCAGGCAAGATGTGTCGCCGCGAACGCTGTCTCGCCGCTCCTGAAGGGGGAAACCGTCGAAGTCTTACGCATGGCCGTTGAGGATGCGTGCGAGCATGACATGTGTGTGCAGATCCGTTGGCGGGGGCGGAAGATGGCCATCCCTCTCTCCCAACTGGACGCGATCGATCCAGACGAATCAACAAACGAAGCCGTCGGCGACTGGCATTACTGGCTCTCCCAGGGCTATTGCCTCTGATTTACGCACGGCTGCCGAAAACTCACAGTAGATCTGCCAAAACAACATACTCGGAAGCA
>DAISJE010000208.1:0-7608 GCA_036821665.1 Bryobacteraceae bacterium
CCGGCGAGACTCAACGCATCGGCACGTTGTCCTTCTCCGAGCAGCAGAAGTATGTTGGGCTTCTCCTTTGGATCATCTGGCGTAAAGGCTTCCGCGATAGGAGCGGACGAGAGCGCAAGTCCTGCCTGTAGGAACTCACGCCTGGAAGGGTCCTGTGTCGAATCCATGCCGATTTCGATTGTATGCGGTTTCGGATCTGCGGAAGTATTCTGAGAGAGAACGTGTCTGATTCGGCTGCTGCTCCTCACGACACCTCTCATCTGTCGCGCCGTGCCTTCGTCGCATCGGCAGCGCCCGTGCTGGCAGCAGGCTCGAATGCCGTGGAAGTGCCCCGGCCAACTCCTCCGAATATAGTGCTGTTCATCGCGGACCAGGTCCGCCGCGGTGCCGTTAGCGCATATGGCGAAAACCCGGTCCAGCTCACCCCGAACCTCGACGCAGCCGCCGGCCAAGGTACGCTCTTTCGCAACATGTTTACGAACCAGCCGCTTTGTAGTCCATCGCGCGCTTGCCTGTTTACGGGCCAATACGGGGCGCGTAACGGCGTGTGGCGAAACACGGGGAACGGCGTGGGAATCAAACCGGAGGCCGTCACACTTGCAACCGAATGCCGCAAAGCCGGCTATTCCGCTAACTACATCGGCAAATGGCATCTCGCGGATGGCGGGCCGGGGCCTGTCGCATCGGCCCAGCGCGGCGGCTTTCTGAATCTATGGCAGGCTGCGAATGCACTTGAATTGACTTCGCATCCGTTCGAAGGCGATCTCTACGATGGTGACGGGCGCGCCATTCATTTTCGGAATGAATATCGAGTCGATTTCCTGACCGGGCTGGCGCAGAAGTTCATCGCGGACGTGAGCGCGTCATCACCCTTTCTGTTAGTGGTCTCTTATTTAGAACCTCACCACCAGAACGACGAACACCGCTTTGTTGCGCCGCCGGGCTATGCGGAACGCTACCGGAATCCATCAGTGCCGGAAGATTTGCGGTTCTTTCCCGGCACATGGCAGCAGCATTTGCCGTCGTATTACGGCTGCATCCGGAGCGTAGATGAAGCGTTCGGAAAGATTCGTGGCGCCCTGGCGCAGCGTGGGCTGGACAAACGCACCATTCTCGCGTTCGTCAGCGATCACGGCTGCCATTTCATGACGCGCAACACGGAATACAAGCGCAGCGGGCACGACGCGTCAATTCGAATTCCGCTAGTAATCGAAGGGCCTGGATTTGAAGGCGGACGCGACGTGCGCCGGTTCACGCGAATGGTGGACTTGACGCCTACGCTACTGGATGCTGCTGGATTGCGCGTCCCAACTTCGATGCAGGGGCGGAGCGCAATGCCGCTCGTTTCCGGAAAACCTGTGGATTGGTCCGATGAGGTGTTCGTCCAGCTTTCCGAGTTCTGGGTAGGACGCGCACTGCGAACGCCGCAGTGGACCTATGTCGCGGTCGCGCCCCGCGAAGGAGGCCGGTTTCGGCCGGAGCGCTCAGCCCCGCGCTATTATTCCTTCCAGCTTTATGACAATTATGCCGATCCGAATCAGCTTGTGAACCTGGCAGGGCGGCAGGAGACCACGGACGTAGAGAAGCATTTGCGCGAACGATTAACCGCCGCAATGCAAACGGCAGGGGATGTGGCATCCGAACTGCTGCCATGTCCGTACCCGTACACGTAGGAAACCGAATGGAAGGCGATCTGCATCGTTGCTGCGCGCCGGGTAAAGCGCACGGATCGTGCGAATCAACAGCGGCGGCAACTCGCGCGCCCGTTTCCACGGCACGCGGATCGTCATCCGACATGGTGCGGCTGGATGGCGGCCCGTTTCTTATGGGCTCCGAGAATGCGGAAGGCTTTCCGGCTGATGGCGAAGGTCCCGTGCGTAAAGTGACGCTCGATCCTTTTTATATAGACCGCACGCCCGTAACGAATCTGGCTTTCGCCGAGTTCGTTCGCGAGACCGGATATCGCACCGAAGCGGAGGTCTTCGGCTGGTCGTTTGTATTTCAACGGCATATCGCGCCGGAAGATTATGCGCGGCTGGTGGAAGATACGGTGCTCGCTGCGCCGTGGTGGTGCAAGGTTGGGAGCGCGGACTGGCGTCATCCGGAAGGGCCGGATTCGAACATCGATGCCAGGGGCGATTATCCCGTGGTACACGTTTCCTGGAACGATGCCGCGGCATTTGCGCAATGGACGGGTAAGCGCCTGCCCACCGAAGCCGAGTGGGAATACGCCGCGCGCGGCGGTTTGGAGCAGAAACTCTACCCGTGGGGCGAAGACCTGACACCGGGCGGCCGGCATATGTGCAACATCTGGCAGGGGGACTTTCCGCATCACGATACAGCGGAAGACGGCTACTCCGCACCCGCGCCCGCCACCGCTTTCCCGCCGAACGGTTACGGTCTGTACACGATCACGGGAAATGTGTGGGAATGGTGTGCGGATTGGTTCGATGCGGTCTTTCACCGGACCGCAACACGGATGAATCCTACAGGGCCAGCGGCCGGAAGCGCGAAAGTCATGAAGGGCGGCTCATATCTGTGCCACGCGTCGTATTGCAACCGCTATCGCGTGGCAGCCCGGACAGCGAATACGCCCGACAGCAGCACGACAAATATCGGATTCCGGTGCGTCAAAAACGCGACGCCGCGCTAGACGCCAAGGCTGTCGGTGGATTGCTGTTGTCATCACGCGATAATCTCAGTTAATGTCGCGGGTCAGGCAAATCGCGCAATACCTCGGCAAATCTGGAATTGCCTTCCTGATTGCCCTTGCCTTTTACCTGCTTTTCTACTTCACCGGACAGGGCGGCCTGGCGCTCCTCTGTTTCCTGGCCCTTGTCGTAGTCGCGTTCATTCTGCTTTTTCGCGGCCTGCGTTATATTCAGCGCAACTCGCTTTGGAGCCTGCGTAACCGCCTGCTGTTTGTCTACGGGCTTATCGGTTTTTTACCGATGCTCCTCTTATTTGTCCTGTTCGGTTTGGGGACCTGGGCTTTAATGAATGAGCTCGCCATCTACCTGGCGCGCTCTGCCCTCGACCGGCATCTTGGCGCAGTCCAGTCCGCGGTCACGACGCTACAGAGAATGCCTCAGGACATCCGCTTACCCGCCGCGCCGGAAGTCGTAAAGTCGTTCAATTACGATCTACCCGGAATCACAATTTACATCAAAGATGCAGCCGGAGAACACCGGTTTCCGCCCGATGGTCCGTCGGTGAAAATTCCGGCAGGCTGGGAGAATACAAGCGGGCTGATGATGATCGCCGGCCATGCCTTCGGCTGGGCTCATCACAATACACCGGATGGCGCGATTACGGCACTCGCGCCGCTGACGCGCGAAGCTGTGGAGGATTTAGTTCCGCATCTCGGAATCATCGCTTTGGTTGAAACGGATTCCGCCGGAGCGTCCAAAGATGCCGATTTCAAATTCGGGCTTGGCGGCGCGGCAGATCAGGAAGGCGGCAACCGGCTTCCGCCGCCTATGAGCCGTATCGATATTCCTGTTGGCTGGCCGTCCACTCTGCCGCATTACCATTTGGACACCCCAAACAAGACCTATCCAGGCGTTTTGTGGGTCTATTCCCGTCCTTCCGCCGTGCTGCGCACGTTTTTTTCAGGACCCGAAATCTTGCGTGGCGTCCTGTTCGATGTCGTAATCGCCGTCGCGGTCATGTTCCTGATTGTCGAGCTTGTGGCGGTTGTGATCGGCGTCTCATTGGCCCGCCGTATCACGCGCGCAGTGAACCAGCTTTATGAAGGGACCCGCCGGGTCATCTTCGGCGATTTTCGTCATCGCATTCCGGTTCGAGCCCGCGATCAACTCGGCGAATTATCGGGATCTTTCAACCAGATGACCGGGAATCTGGAGCGACTGCTCGCGGTCGAAAAGGAGAAAGAGCGGCTGCAAACCGAACTGGAGATCGCCCGCGAGGTGCAAAGCCAGCTTTATCCCAAGGAAGCTCCGCCTATACATGGGTTGCAACTGACGGTGCGCTGCGATCCGGCACGCATGGTATCCGGCGATTATTACGATTACCAGGAGGTTGGCGACAGAAAGCTGAGCTTCGCAATCGGAGATGTTGCGGGGAAAGGCATTTCCGCAGCTTTGCTGATGGCCACCATTCAAGCCGCGTTACGCGCTCAGCTCGCGCATTATCAGTTGTCCGGTGACAACGAATGCACGCGCGTGCCTGAAATCGATGTCGCCAATCTGGTTTCACAATTGAATAAGCAGGTTTTTGCGAATACGTCGCCTGAAAAATACGCCACTTTTTTCTTCGCTCTTTTCGATGAAGTTTCGAGAACGCTTACTTACACCAACGCCGGGCACCTTTCTCCTTTACTTTTCCGGAACGGCGAGGTTGTGTCGCTCGATTCAAATGGAATGGTGGTGGGAGCGTTCCCATTCGCGAGATATAACGAAAGCTGCCTCGTTTTGAATCCGGGCGATCTGCTGGTCTGCTATACCGACGGCATCACTGAGCCCGAGAATGCGTACGGCGAGGAGTTTGGGCAAGAACGCCTTGTCGATCTTGTACACAAGCACTATCACCAGGACAATCACGAAATTATTCGAATCATCCTCGATGCGGTCCGCAGTTGGACGGGCGTTCCCGAGTTGCACGACGACATGACTCTTCTGCTGGCGCGGGAGGTGCAGCGCCCGTGAAGATCCTGACTGCGGCTGAGATGCGCGAAGTGGACCGGCTGACGATTGAGCGCGGCATTCCGGGTCTGATCCTGATGGAGAATGCCGGCAGCCGTGTCGTCGATTTTCTTCGCGAGACCTTCGCTCCTTTGAGCGGCCAACGCGTGGTGGTGATCTGCGGGAAGGGAAACAACGGCGGCGACGGGTTCGTGGTCGCGCGGCAGCTCTTCACCAGAAAACTGTGCCGCGATCTGACAGTGATCGAACTGTTCGACCCAGCAAGCCTGACAGGCGATGCCGCGGAGAACCGGCGGATGCTTTCGGTGTGCGGCTGCCCGGTTTCGCGGAAATTACCAAACGAACTCAATCCGGCCACGATCGTGGTCGATGCCGTTCTCGGAACAGGTCTGACCGGACCCGCAAAAGGCCCCGCGCTGGAGGCGATTCAGGCGATCAACCAGCGCTTTCCACTGGCCAAAAAAGTCGCTGTCGATATCCCTTCCGGGTTGCCGTCCGACGAAACGAACCCATTTGGCGAGTTTGTCCGTGCCGACTACACGGTCACGTTCACGGCTGCGAAACGAACCCAATGTCTTTCGCCGGTCTACGAAAAAGCAGGGCGTCTTACTGTCGTTCCTATTGGGAGCCCATCCGAGTTTTGCGAAACGAACCCAAACCTCAAGCTGAACCTCACGTGCCCGGACGACCTTCGCCATTTGTTCTCCAAACGGCCTTGCGACTCCAACAAAGGAATGTACGGTCATGTACTCGTCGTCGGGGGTTCGTTTGGTAAAAGCGGCGCACCGGGGATGGCCGGCGTCGGCGCGTATCGAAGCGGCGCCGGGTTGGTGACGGTGGCGGTCCCAAAGAGTGCGTTGAGTAGCGTCGCGACGATCCGGCCGGAACTGATGACCGAGCCGCTGGAAGAGACCGAATCCGGGCGAGTTCGTTTCGCAGATGCGGATCATGTCCTGGAGCTGCTGAAAAAAATGACCGTTCTGGCAATTGGGCCGGGTCTTGGCACGGAAGATGAGACAGTTCGTTTCGTAAAACGGATCTATGCGGAAGCGGATGCTCCGGCCGTGGTCGACGCCGATGCGCTGAATGCGTTGGCCGGATCTTTGCCGCACACCGAAAAAATCCGGATTCTGACACCCCATCCGGGTGAAATGGGGCGGCTCATTGGCAAGTCCGCCAAGGAAGTGCAAGCGGACCGGCTGGGTACGGCCCAGCAATTTGCAGAACAGAGCGGCGCGACGATCGTCCTCAAAGGCGACCGCACCATCGTTGCCTTCCGCGACGGCGAGGCCTGGGTGAATCCAACTGGTTCGCCCGCTATGGCGACCGGCGGAACGGGAGATATCCTGACCGGCATGATTGCCGGGTTGGTAGGCCAGCATACGCGCGAGTGGAAACGAGCGGTGATCGCGGCCGTGTGGCTGCATGGGCGCTGCGGCGAACTAGCCGGCAAACACTGGGGCGAGCAAGCAACACTAGCGACCGATTTACTCGATTTCCTACCGAAGGCGATGAATGAACTCCGCCCTTCGGTTTGAAACTCGCTCAGATGAAGAGACAAGAGATGTGGGACGCCGGCTCGCGCGGCTCCTGCCCGGCAATGCGACGGTATTGCTGATCGGCAATCTAGGGGCCGGAAAGACGACCCTCGCAAAAGGAATCGTGGCCGGGCGTGGTGCGGGCCAACCGGAAGAGGTGGTAAGCCCCACATTCACACTCATACATGAATACGGGAATCCGGTTAGTATTTATCACATCGATCTTTACCGGCTGGAAGCTGCCGAAGAGGTTCGCCGTCTCGGGCTAGAGGATTTATTCGATTCGAACGCTCTCGTGTTGATCGAGTGGGGTGAACGCTTTCCCGAGTTGCTGCCGGACAAGCTCATCGAGATCAGAATCAGGCAAACGGGTGAAGATAGCCGCACAATCGAAGTAACAGGTAACACGTAGTTCCCCCTGCTGGTCTCCTGAGTGTATGAATACTTTGAAGGCCGAGCCGACCGAGTTTCGGAGTGTAAAGGATTTGAAACCGATCCTGGCAGCGCAGGACCCGTGCCTAAGTCTCTATGCCCGGTACACTGCGACACCGCCCGCAGTAAGCCCAAAGACGAATGCACTGGAATGGAAGGAGATCATCCGGCGTATTGAGCCGAAAACGAAACAGTACGGAGCACAAGGCCGTGAGCTGCTGGATTCGGTTATGGATTGGGATGCAATTCTGCCGGATGGTAAACCGCAAGGTAGTTCGCTTGCTGTCTTCCGATCACCCGATCAGTTTTGGGTCTCGTGGATAGACACAGAATTGCCGGCCCAAGCAACGATCGGGCCACGGTTCTATATTCGCCCACTACTTCGCCAAGTGACCAGAGATGCGGTCTTCTATATTCTCGCGCTGAGCCAGAAGGACGTACGGCTGTTACGCTGCACGTCGCGGAGTGCGGAGGAGGTTCCATTTCCGGCAGGCATAGAAACAAATTTCGATAAATGGATGAACACGGCCAAGCCTGACCATATGGCTGAAAAGATGGAGGCGGTAACCGCGTCGACGGGAAGCATGAAGGGCGTTTTCTCTACCGTCAGCACCACCGGACGCGAAGATAAGGATAAATTTCTTACGCACTTTTTCCGGCAGATCGACCGGGGGTTGAATGAAATTCTTCGCAACAATAACGGACCTGTAGTGCTGGCCGGAGTAGAATACGAGCTGCCGTTATATCGCTCGGCAAATTCGTATCCGCATCTTTGCCAAGAGTCCGTTCAGGGAGCCCCAAACAGTTTGAAAGCGGGCGAGATGCATACGCGCGCGCTGGAAGCGACGCCGGGTGCGGCCCGCAACGAAGTCGTGCTCCTGCCGGGCGCGACGCGGCTCAAGGTGCGCGTGCATGCCGGCGGCTTCTGAGTCGAGCCCGGCCACGAGAGCAAGGTGCAGCCCACCGCGCCGGCG
>DAISJE010000209.1:0-7603 GCA_036821665.1 Bryobacteraceae bacterium
CGATCAGGCGGCGGGTCAGCCAGCTGCCAACCAGACCGGTTGCTCCGGTAACGAGCGCCGGACGATCGATCCAGTGCGCGCCGCTCATGCCCACTTCTTCCAGGGCGCGTCGCCCGATTTCCAAAGATCGTTCAGAATCTGATACTCGCGATACGTGTCCATGGCGAAGAAGAATCCCTGGTGATGGTACGCCATCAGCTCTCCTTTTTCGGCCAGGCGTTCAAGAGGTTCACGTTCCAGAACGCATTGATCGCCGTCCAGGTAGTCGAAAATCCTATTTTCGAACACGAAGTACCCGGCGCTTGCCCAGGCATCGGATTTGGGTTTTTCGATAAAGTTTTTGACCTGATTCGATTGATTAATGTCCAGAATGCCGAAGCGCGAAACGGGCCGGAAAGTAGTTACTGTCGCGATTTTTCCGTGGCTGCGATGAAAGTCCAAGAGTTTGCAGATGTCTACATCGCTTACTCCGTCGCCGTAAGTGACCATGAAGCGGTCGTCATTTGCGACATATTTCCGGATTCGTTTCACTCGCCCACCGGTCATAGTCTCGGCGCCTGTCTCGGCCAAAGTTACGTGAAAATCCTGCTCTTCATGATTGTCGTTGTATTGAATCTGAGACTTTTTCCCGAGGCAAATCGTAAAGTCGTTATTCATTGCCTCGTAGTTCAAGAAATATTCTTTAATCATGTTTCCGCGATAGCCGAGGCAAAGCACAAAATCACGGAAGCCATGATGCGCATAAAGCTTCATGATGTGCCAGAGGATGGGGCGACCGCCTACGTCCACGAGTGGCTTCGGGCGGAACTCGGTTTCCTCGCGCAGGCGCGTACCCAGGCCGCCGCAGAGAATGACAACCTTCATCCACGAATTATACTTTGAGTGCGTTCGTATTCTTTATGCTGCGCCACGCTGATTTGAGCCGCGGAACGCTTCTACGCACCGTCCAGCCTGCGCGAAAGCCGCTTTGGGAGGCGCTTCTGTTAACGTTTCTTGCCTTCCTGCCGGCATTCGCACGCCCTCCCGCTAAGCCGCAACAGGGGCTGGTTGTTTCAGCCGGTGGATCCGTGCAATTGAAAGGAAGCGCGGGCGTTCGCTGGTCGCTGGCGCCCGGTAGCATCGGATCGATTGACCCGGATGGGACTTATCATGCGCCGGCAAGTGTCGCGGCGAAGAACGTCCTGGCCGGCTGCCAGTTATTGCCGAATAATCATATTTTCAATACGCGAATCGATGATCTTCCGGCAGCGGCGAATTCGCAAGAGCTCATGTCGCTCATACCGAAATCAGCCATCGGCTATTACCCTGCCTGGGGCACGAACATCGCGGATGCCTCTACTCCGAAAGAGAAGATGCACTTCCTCTACACACCGCAGAACGACGGCGTTTACGAAATGGTGCCCTGGCCCTTTCTGAAGCAAGAGAACGGAGTTTTTAGCGACCCCAAAGCCGGAGATGACCGTCACGTCCTTACCATCGACCGCGATAGTTGTCAGGTATTCGAGTTTTACAGCACCTACTCTGCAGGCCTGAATCCCAACTGCCCCACGTGTACCGGGCAGAGCGGCGTTCAGTATGCGAGCATGAGTCCCGCCTTGCCCACCGGCGGGGTCGATGCGGCCAGTCTTTTGCTTGGGCCCCTGACGTTGCGGCTGGATGAGATCGAATCGGGTTCCGTCCAACACGCGCTCCGGGTAACGCTGAAGAACTCCATTATTGCTCCGCATTTTGTTTGGCCCGCCAGAACGAATGCGGGGGCATGGGGCAAGATTCCATACGGCACGCGATTCCGACTGAAAGCCGAATACGATGTTTCCCACTTCAGTCCGATGGCGCAGGTTCTGCTCCGGCAACTCAAGGAATACGGTCTCATTTTGGCAGACGGCGGAGCGAATTGGGAAGTGGACGTGTCGACGGACGTGACGGAAGACCCGAAAGTGCAAGCCGCGATGCGAGAGATCGGCGCGCGCGGACCTCGCTCCAGCGACTTTGAAATTGTCGATGAAGCCTCCTTCGTCGTTTCCGGCAATTCCGGTCTTGTCAATGCGAATAGCCCGTATGCAAAGCCCGACATGTACGCGATCGCGATCGAGTCGAATGCGACCGATCCAAGCCACGGGAAACGCATCGGAATCGGCGTTCAGGCCGTTACCGTGGGCGTGCCCGATCCGGCGATTTGGGTCCAGAGCGGCGTCACGAAACGCCTCAAAGCCTGGGTCCACGGGGCTTCGGATAAGAGCGTTCGGTGGAGCGTGAGTCCGGCTCTGGGCAGCGTGACCGCCGACGGAGTCTACACCGCTCCTCAAGTATCGAAGCCCACCTACGCACTTTTGAAGGCACAAAGCGCGGCCGACCCGAATGCTAAGACGACGGTAGGGCTTACCATCATGCCGCCGGGTCCGATTCGAATCGATGTCGGCAATGCGACGCGCGCTGCAAATGCCCCGAATCGCCTGGCCCCGGATTACGGTCCCGATTCGGAAGGGCAGATGTGGTGGCGCGAACAAGCCGGCGAGTATTCGTGGGGCGTCGTGCACGATGAACCGGGCGGTTGGCCGCCAGCCAAGGATATCGGGCTCTATTACACGAGTCGTTACAGCCTGGGCGACATGATCTACCGGTTTTCTGTCCCGAACGGCAATTACAAAGTGTCGATATTGATTGCCCAAACCGATTGCCCCTCGCACGCCAAATTCGATCCCCGGAACATGCGACCGATCAAGCTGGAAGCGCAGGGCCAGATCGTAGCCGACAACTTCGATTGGGGCCAATCGATCGATTACACCTGTCATGTGCCCACTTCGGTTGCCATTCCGGCGAAAGTGACGGATGGCGATCTTTACTTTGCGCTTCGGCGTGTGAGTACGAAGCAGAGCAAAGGCGTACCGCTGCTAAACGCTTTCTCCATTGAGCGCGATAACTCTCCGCCTCATATTTCGATCGATCCGGCCGGTCCGGTCGATGTCACGATGGGCCACAAGGTTCAATTCAACGCAGTCGGCTGGTATATGAGTAACTCGGTCGCCTGGTCTATCGTGAAGGGGCCTGGGACTATCAGCCAGAAGGGTTTGTACGAGGCTCCGTCTTCACCTCCAAGCGGCGATCAGATTACCGTTGTGCAAGCGAAGAGTACGGTGAATCCTAAAATGGCCGTGACTGCGGAGCTGAAGTTTGGCTTCGGCTCTCTTGTCGTTTCGCCCGGGTCAGGTAGTCTGGCACGAAGTTTAAGCCGGAAGTTCACAGCCTCGATCAACGGGACGCCATATAACAATGTGAACTGGTCGGTTAGTCCGGCACTCGGAACGATCACGTCCGACGGAGTTTTTACTGCTCCCGATTCTTTGGCACAGGATACGAAAGTTACAGTCAAAGCGGAGAGTCGCGACGACCCGAGTAAGTCCGCGACGGCGACGCTGGATTTAAATGCCGCCCTTCCGGCAATTCGGATCAATTGTGGCGACATCGGGGCGTTTAAGGACGCCCACGGAAATGTCTGGGCGGCCGACCACGGAGCGAGCGGAGGAATGGTAAACAGCGACAGGAAACCAATTGCAGGCGCTTCGCCTGACATGCTTCCTCTTTATCAATCATCCCGGTACTGTTATCCGGACCAGCGGTTTAACTACACTTTCCAGGTTCCCAACGGGCGTTATGCCGTGACGCTCAAATTTGCGGATTACAGTTGGAACAACGCGGGCCATTATATTTTCGACGTGCTGCTAAATGGCCAGAAGGTTCTGAATAAGTTTGACTTACAGGTTGGATATCCACCAAAAACAGCTATCGACAAACGGTTTGAGACGACAGTTAGTAATAAGTCGATTCGAATCGATTTTGTAGCGCATGGGGCTGCCGCGATTATTAATGGGATAGAGATTGTGTACTTAGGGCAGTGAGGTCAGGAGGCAGGAGACAGGAGACAGAAGGCAGGAGACAGAAGGCAGGAGACAGAAGGCAGGAGACAGAAGGCAGGAGACAGGAGGGCTGCTTCTGTTGCTGCAAAACTAATGCCCGGTAAACTTCAGGGCCAGATATTTTTCGGCTGCACTTCTCCAAGTGAACTGTTTGCGAACCAAGGCGTGCAGGTTTTCGCCCTTGACCTGCGCTTGCTCGGGATTGTCCAGCATTTCAGAGATAGCGGCGGCGAGTGCGGCGTCATCTTCTAACGGAACAATTCGTCCGGTCTCCCCATTGTGGATAATCTCTGCAACGCCGCAGGAAGCGGTTGCCACGACGGGAAGCTTGGCGGCCGCCGCTTCGAGCAAGGCAATCGCAAAGCCTTCGCCCATAACGCCGTGCCGCCAGCGCGTTGCCAGGGCGAAAACAGTCGCGTGCTTGAGCAGATCGTAAATTTTCTCGTGAGGAAGCACTCCTAGGCAAAACACCGAATCGGAGAGAGCCAGATCGCGGATCATGTTCTCGACCGCTGAGCTGGTAGGACCGGGAGACCCGGCCAGCACGAGGGCAACATCTTCATGCGTGGACCGCACCTTGCGGAACGCAGAGAGAAGGATGTCGTGTCCTTTCCTGAACTCAAATTGGGCGACATTGACGACAATGCGCTTGCCATCCAACCCTGTGGGCCAGCGGAACAGCGGGTCGGCCTGTGCCGAAAAGCGATCCACATCGATGCCGTTATAAATGGTGATTACATTCGCTCGAGGCTCGAATTGTAAGGCCTCCTGCCTGAGGCCGTCGGAACAGGTTACGACTGTCGATGCGTGCCGCAGCATGAATCGCCAGATTCGCCTTGTCATTCCCCTCTCCTGCATGGCGGATCGAATATCCGAGCCGTGCAATGAGAGAATCACCTGTCCGTTGAACAGACCAAGTAGCTTCAGGAGAACCAGATTCAATGCCTCGAGATCGGGATAGTGCATGTTCAAGACACTGATCTGGTTCGCGCGGCAGAGCCATCGGAGGCGCGATAACGCCGCCGGCAAGTGGAGCAGGAAACCGGCAGCGCTCAAAAATGCTTTCTTCCGCACATAGGGACTTCGGAGGTGCAAATACATTCGCCGGATGCCGCTGTCGAGCATGTCGTCCGGCTTTTGCTGTTCCGCCAGTTGAAGCGCTAACGGCTCACCGAAAGTTCGCTGATCCTTTTGGAACTCCAGGATCAGATTTTGGACGACCTGATTTACGCCGCCCGTCAATTCGAAGGGCCAGGAGAGAACGAAGCAGTGTCTCGACGCGCTCGGGTTTGAGCTGCGCGCATCAAAAGGGTGTGTAGTGGGAGCGCTCACCGGGCCTTGGCCACGGTCAGCAAGTACATTCCGAAATCATTGTGCAGCAACATCCTTTGCCAGGGATGCTTCAGTTTTACCGCAGCCAGCGCATTCTGCAGCTTGGTTGAATTTACAATCCGGTGTAAACCCATCTTCCCCGCGCCGTAAACCGCCGAGGAAGTCCGAACAATTTCAAAGCCGGTTTCGGCAAGCAAGCGGTTCAATTCTTCTCGATGTACCGGCAGTTCCACGGGCTGTTTTTCCCATATGGCTTTGCGCTCTGAATCCGGAATTGCCTCAAGGACGCGTAAGTTAGGGGTTGTCAGAATCAGGCAGCCATCCGTGCGCAAGGCTTGGCGCGCGACTCTTAAATAGGCAGGTTTATCGACGATATGCTCGAGCACTTCCTGGCTCACTAAAATGTCGAAGCCGCCGCGCTCCGGTTGCCAGCGCGTCGCGTCCGCGCAGAGGAAACTGGCCGTCGGATACCGCTCTCGCGCCTGTTCTACGGCTTGCGGCGAGAGTTCCACACCTAAAGTGGGTCCAAATGCACTCAAAATTCCCGCAAGCCATCCGGCGCCGCATCCCAAATCGCAGATCCGCGGCCGGTCGAGATTTTTGGCAAGTATCGCCTGAAGAATAAACAGGCTGCGTTCTAACGAATACAGATTCGCGTGTTCGAAGCCGCTCCAACGCGCATCATAGTAGCTGATCTGGCTGGATAGCGAAAGTAAAGACGCCATAGAATCCGGTGAACTCATCGCGAGATTCCTCTAAGGCAGAATTGGCGCGAGCTTACCAGGCAGCCCGCGAGCTTCGTTCCGAGCGAAGATGTCCCGAGAACATCCTCGACGTGTTGCATCACGGCCGGCCAGAACAAAAGAAGTGAAACGATGTAGACAACGGCACCGAGAAATGACGTCGATAATAACTGTACCCACGGGTTTACAATGGCGAGGCTAGTCAGCAGACGAAGCCATACAAAGCAAATCAAAGCCATTCCGCCGGTCAGTAACAACTGCGGCAATAGTGCCGACGCGAAGGCGCTCAGCTTCAAATTGATTAAACGAAAAGGAATAAGGAAGCCGGGAATCATGAGTATTCCCAAGTACATGACGCAATAGGCAGCGGCCACACCTTCCGTTCCATAGCGCACTCCGGCGATAAAGGTGGCTATAAGAAGCAGACAACTCAAGGCGCCAAACCGGAACATCCAGTCGGTGCGGCCTTTTGCCACGTAAATTTGGCCTACAGTTGTTTGCACCGATTGGACCAGTCCGACGGGCGCCAAAATTTCAAAGACTGTAATTGCGCCAACCCATTTCGGCCCCAAAACGGCAACGATAAGCGGGCGCGCAACGATACCCAGTCCCGCCATTACCGGAAATGTGACCAGCGCAATCAGCATGCAGCTTTTTACGTAAGCGTACCGAAAACGTTCATTATCTTCCTGTATTCTGGAGAACGCCGGCAAGGTTACGCGCCCAATTACGGAGCTGATGTTCTGGATTGGGGTCAACATCAGGTTATATGCCAGTTGATAATTGCCCAACGCTATTTTGCCTAAAACGCGGCCTACGACGATATTATCCGCGTTCCTCGCAAAATAGTTGACGACCCCAAAGCCAGAAAGATTCAAACTGAAATTTGTGATGGATTTGATCTCTGCCCCATCGAAATTCCATCCGGGCCGCCAGGAGTAGGCCAGCCAATAACCAAGCGTCGAAGTGAAAGAATTCGCGATATTTGCGAAAACCAGGCTCCATACTCCAAAACCGGAATACGCGAAACCCAAAGCAACGACATAACTTGCGAGCCCGGAGGTGAGGTCGACGATAGCGAGAGCTTTGAAATGCATATCACGCAGCAGCAGCGAAGCGTGTACTACACCACAGGAAGTCAGCCAAAAAGAAATGGAGAGAGTACAAAGGATGGCAACAAGCTCCGGGGTGTTGAAGAAGTGCGCAGCCAGCGGACTCAGCGCGATGACGCCACCCGCCATCACAAGTCCCAGGAGGCAATTCACCCAGAAAAGACTGGATAGTAGCCGGTCGGAAACGGATAGCCGCTGCACGATGGCTGTGCCGGTTCCCAGATCGCGAAAATTCAGGATGAACACGATCAGCAGGTTTGCCATGCCCATGACGCCATAAGCGCCGGGCCCGAGCAGGCGCGCCACTGTGGCCACTGAGGCAATGGAAAGCGCCTGTTTCCCGGTTGTCGATACGGTGGACCAGGCCGCGCCGGAAATTGTCCGCTGAGTGAGGCTGGGCGGAGGTTTGGTAGCCATTACAGGTAAATTGGCATTGAGCAGGAGTCCGTTGGGATTGATAATTCGGAGGGCCGCAACCCGTTGTCAGAGAGGACGCGCGACC
>DAISJE010000210.1:0-7570 GCA_036821665.1 Bryobacteraceae bacterium
GTTCGAGCGGACACTGATCATTGCCGACGAAGGGGCTTACGTCAGCTATCTCGAGGGTTGTACCGCACCGATGCGCGACAATAACCAGCTTCATGCGGCGGTCGTAGAACTGGTGGCTCTGGACAACGCTCAGATTAAATACTCGACAGTTCAAAACTGGTATCCCGGCGATAAAGAAGGCCGCGGCGGAATCTACAACTTTGTGACCAAGCGCGGGAAGTGCCTCGGGGTCAGCTCAAAAATTTCCTGGACGCAGGTGGAAACTGGTTCGGCGATCACCTGGAAATATCCGGGTGTCCTTTTAATGGGCGACAACTCGATCGGCGAGTTTTACTCTGTTGCGCTCACAAACAACTACCAGCAGGCCGACACCGGTACAAAGATGATTCACATGGGCAAGAACACGCGCAGCACGATTGTCTCGAAAGGCATTTCGGCCGGTCACGGACAGAACACGTACCGGGGCATGGTGAAGATTCTGAAAGGCGCGTCGGGCGCTAGGAATTACTCACAGTGTGATTCGCTTTTGCTCGGCGACAAGTGCGGGGCGCATACATTTCCCTACCTCGAAGTGAAGAACACATCCTCACAGGTAGAACATGAAGCCTCAACATCAAAGATTGGCGAAGATCAGATTTTTTACTGCCGGCAGCGCGGCATTTCAACGGAAGACGCTGTCTCGATGATTGTGAACGGTTTTTGTAAACAAGTCTTTCGGGAACTTCCCATGGAATTTGCCGTGGAGGCGCAGAAGTTGCTCGGCGTGAGCTTGGAAGGAAGCGTAGGTTAATGCTCGAAATTAGAAATTTACATGCCAATGTAGGCGGGAAAGAGATCCTGCGTGGCATTGATTTGAAGCTGGGCGCGGGGGAAGTTCACGCGATCATGGGGCCAAACGGCTCCGGGAAAAGCACGTTAGCACAAGTGCTATCGGGAAATGAATCCTATGAGGTGACCAAGGGCGAAGTTCTGCTCGAGGGCCAGGATCTCTTGGCGTTGAAAGCCGAAGATCGCGCACGCGAGGGCGTTTTCCTGGCGTTTCAGTACCCGGTCGAAATTCCTGGCGTCAGCAATCTCTATTTCTTGAAAGCGGCGTTGAACACTATCCGCAAAAATCGTGGGCTGCCGGAGCTGGATGCCATGGATTTCCTTTCGCTCGTGCGCGACCGCATGAAGTGGATGGAAATGGATGAAGTGTTATTGAACCGTCCCGTGAATACCGGTTTTTCGGGTGGCGAGAAAAAGCGCAATGAGATTTTTCAGATGGCGGTTCTGGAACCGAGGCTGGCCATTCTAGATGAAACCGATTCTGGTCTCGATATTGACGCGCTGCGAATCGTCTCAAACGGCGTTAACAGGCTTCGCGGCCCGGAACGATCTTTCCTCGTCAGTACGCATTACCAGCGGCTGTTGAACTATATCGTTCCGGATTATGTCCACGTGCTCTCGGAAGGTCGTATTGTGCGGTCAGGCAATAAGGATCTTGCTCTTGAACTGGAAGAGACGGGCTACGCGGGATTCGAAGAGCCAGCCGGGGGAGTGCCGGTGGGGAGCGTGAGATGACGAGCGCGGTCGAAACAGGGCGCACGCTGGAGCATTTATCTTCGAACGGAAAATCGGTGGCAGACAGCCCGGCATGGTTGCGAGAAATTCGCGAGGAAGCGCGGGAGCACTTCACATCACTCGGTTATCCCACGACGCGAATGGAGGAGTGGAAATACACCAACATCGCGCCGATTGCAAAGACTCAGTTCCAATCGGGTGAGTGCAAGCTGACGGATGCTGTTGTCTCGCTGATCGAAAATCTTGTGACAGCCGTGGATGCTATCCCTTTGGTTTTCATCAACGGAAAATACTGCCGCGAATTTTCGCACTCGGAGGACCTCCCGAGCGGTGTGAAGGTGGACAGCCTGAGTAAGGCTCTAAACACAGATGGCAACAGGATTCGACGTTATTTCGCCCGTGGTCTGGAAGAGGCTCCCGCTTTCACCGCGTTGAACACCGCCAATTTTGAGGACGGAGCATTTGTTGAAATTCCATCCGGTCTTGTATTGGACCGACCGGTGCATTTCGTTTTCATTTCGGCCTCCAGTGGCGCGCCTTCCGTTTCTCACCCGAGAAATCTTCTCATGATAGGAGATCTGGCGCAGGTCTCTCTCATCCAAACCTATGCGGGCGTCGAAGGGGATATTTACTTCACCAACAGTGTTACCGAAATTATTGCTGGAGAGAATTCGGTAATTCATTACTACAAAGTTCAGCGCGAGAGTAGCCGCGCATTTCATATCGCCACTTTGGAATTCGATCAGGCACGTCAGAGCAGCGTTACACATCATTCGTTTTCGTTCGGCGGCGGCCTTGTACGTAACGACGTGAATTTGAGACTGGCAACGGGAGCGGAAGGCATTCTGAATGGCCTTTATCTCGCAAACGATAAACAGCATGTGGACAATCACACGCTGATCGATCACGCGGAACCACATGCCGCGAGCCGCGAACTCTATAAAGGGATTCTGGACGGGCATGCGGGAGCCGTGTTCAATGGAAAGGTAATCGTCCGCAAAGATGCCCAGAAGACGGACGCGAAACAGACGAACCGCAATCTTCTTCTCTCGGAAGAGGCGGTAATCAACACTAAGCCGGAGCTTCAGATCTACGCCGACGATGTCCGTTGCACGCACGGCGCAACGATAGGTCAATTGGAGAAAAACGCTCTCTTCTATTTGCGATCGCGGGGGATCGGCGAACTGGAAGCGCGCCAGCTTCTGATTCAAGCCTTTGCGCAGGAGATTGTCGACCAGGTCATACCATCAGATCTGCGCGAAGACTTACAGAGGCAATTGAGCGCGAAATTGAGTACTGCCGGGAGCACAGTCTCGTGAGCGCGGTGAAGCAGGCCCCTCCGCTTACGGCTGCCGCCTTCGATGTCGAACGAGTCCGGCGCGATTTTCCCATACTTCATCAACATGTTCACGGAAAGCCACTTGCTTACCTGGATAATGCAGCCACGACGCAAAAGCCGAAGCCGGTCATTGAAGCGCTGACCCACTATTATTCTTCCGACAACGCGAACATCCATCGCGGCGTGCACCAACTTGCGGAGCGCGCTACACGGCATTACGAAGAGAGCCGCATCAAAGCGCAGCGCTGGATTAACGCCGCCGATGCCCGTGAAATCATTTTTGTTCGTGGCGCAACGGAAGGAATCAACTTAGTCGCTCAGACATATGGCCGCGCGAATGTCGGAAGCGGCCAAGAAGTGATCATCAGTGGCCTCGAACATCATTCGAATATCGTCCCGTGGCAGATCTTATGCGAAGAGAAGAACGCTCGCCTGCGGGTTATCCCGATCAATGATCGTGGCGAAATTCTGATCGATAAGTTCCGCGAGCTTCTGAATGAGAGAACGCGCCTGGTCGCCATCGGCCATATTTCGAATGCGCTTGGCACCATCAATCCGATTCGCGAAGTCATCCAGCTTGCTCATGCAGCGGAGATACCGGTTCTAATTGACGGCGCGCAGGCCGTGCCGCACCTGAAAGTGGATATGCAGGCCCTCGATTGCGATTTTTATGCATTCTCGGGTCATAAGATGTACGGCCCCACCGGTCTCGGCATTCTGTACGGAAAGAAAAAGCTGCTGGAAGCGATGCCTCCTTAT
Organism: Bryobacteraceae bacterium; assembly: GCA_036821665.1. GTDB lineage: Bacteria > Acidobacteriota > Terriglobia > Bryobacterales > Bryobacteraceae > Bog-105. Next base: position 3,662 of record DAISJE010000210.1, read on the forward strand.
CAGGGCGGCGGCGACATGATTCGCTCGGTTACCTTTGAGAAGACGTTATATAACGACATTCCTTACAAATTCGAGGCGGGAACACCCGATATTGCCGGAGTAATTGGCTTAGGTGCGGCAATCGATTACCTCGGCGGAATTGGAATTGAGAGCATCGCCGCCTACGAAGAGGATCTACTGGCTTATGCGGAAGAAAGGATTTCTTCGATAAAGGGAGTCCGTATCATTGGGACCGCATCACGAAAGGCCTCGGTCATCTCCTTTGTGATGGATGGCATTCACCCGCACGATGTAGGGACAATTCTCGATCGAGAGGGAATTGCGGTCAGAACGGGTCATCACTGCGCGCAGCCTGTTATGGATCGGTTCGGAATTCCGGCGACGACGCGTGCTTCGCTTGCGTTCTACAACACAGTGGTAGAAGTGGACCGGTTGGTGGCCGGAATCGCCCGGGTAAAGGAGCTTTTTGCCTGAATGTCCGAGCTGAATGACTTGTATCAGGAGCTGATCATAGATCACAGCAAGCGACCGCGCAATTTTCGACGGCTCGATGATCCGAAGCACACGGCGCAAGGCTACAATCCGCTCTGCGGCGACAAAATCACGCTTGACCTGAAGCTGGCGGACAACCATATTGATGACATCGCATTTCAAGGCTCCGGATGCGCTATTTCGACCGCCTCCGCTTCCTTAATGACCGAATCGATAAAAGGTAAAACGCTCGAGGAAGCAGAGATGCTGTTCGACAAATTTCACAACCTGATCACCGGCGATAAACCTGACTCTTCCGGGATGGGAAAACTGGCCGTATTTTCCGGAGTACGTGAGTTTCCGGCACGAGCCAAATGCGCAACGCTCGCCTGGCATACGCTGCGCGCTGCCTTGCAGGAGCGTGACGCACCAGTCTCAACGGAGTAGATGATGGCTGCAGAAGAGGACCTAAAAAATCAAGTTATTGAGGTATTACGGACCTGTTACGATCCGGAAATTCCCGTGAATATCTACGATTTGGGCTTGATCTACGATCTTCAGATCACTCCCGATCGCGAGGTGCTGTTGAAGATGACCTTGACTGCGCCGAATTGTCCTGTTGCCGATCATCTTCCCAGACATGTTGAAGCTAAAATACGGGCAGTTCTCCCTATCAAGGACGTGAAATTGGAGCTGGTCTGGGATCCACCCTGGGACCGCAGTAAGATGTCCGAGGCTGCCAGATTGGCACTGGGCTTCGACCTGGAAACTTCGGCGCCCCCGTCGTTGACGAGATTCCCGTCATGAAGATCAGCGCTCACGAAGAATACGGATTGCGCTGTTTGCTGGAAATCGGCAAACGCGGGCTGAACCAGAGCCTCACGATTCCCGAGATCGGCGCGGCGGAACAACTTTCTATTCCGTATGTGGCGAAACTTCTCCGGAGTCTCCGGCGAGCCGGCTTTGTGAAGAGCGCGCGCGGTAAGACAGGCGGTTACACCTTATCCCGGCCAGCCAACCAGATTGCGATTAGCGAGGTAATGGCCGCTCTCGGAGGAGAATCTGTTTTTTCATCCGATTTCTGCAAGCGCCATCCCGGCCAAGGCAATTCCTGCGTTCATTCGACGGATTGCTCCCTCCGGTCGCTGTGGTACACGATTCACACGGCGGTGAACGGCGTGCTCAGCCGGATCACTCTACAGGACCTGCTCCGTAATGAACGGGACATGAGCATCTGGATTGACGGCTCACATCCGACCGAATGCTGCCGGCTAAATCGATACTAGTAGCGTTGCGAACAAAAGCACACGCCCCCATTGCTGTCCTAGTTACCGCCATGATCGCCGGTGTGCCGCTTGCCGCGAGCCAGCTCAATCCCTCGCTGTTCGCCGCCATGAACTGGCGGCTGGTTGGACCGTTTCGCGCCGGTCGGGTTTCGGCTGTTGCTGGAGTGATTGGGCGACCTGGAACCTACTACATGGGCTCTCCGTCTGGGGGGCTTTGGAAGAGCACCGATGCGGGCACGGTATGGCGTCCTATTTTCGACCAAACGCACGCCGCTTCGATCGGCGCAGTAGCCGTCGCGCCCTCGAATCCTGAAATCGTTTACGTGGGCACGGGCGATTTTGGCGCCGCGGGTACTGCGTTCGGAGCGGTGTATCGAGGTGACGGGATCTGGCGATCGGACGACGCCGGGCGCACCTGGCGTCATCTGGGTCTCGTCGACACGGAGCATATCGGCAAGATACTCATCGACCCGAAGAACCCCGACATTGTACTTGTTGCGGCTCTTGGGCCGACATATACACCCGATCCTCACCGTGGCGTTTATTTGACCGAAGATGGTGGCAAGACCTGGACTCGGACGCTCTACCGTGACGATATTACGGGCGCTATAGACCTGGCTTTTGACGCATCCCAACCGGGCGTGGTTTATACTTCGCTCTGGCATCATCACGTGCCTCCGCCACCAACGCCGCCCGAGAGTGACGTAGGCGGTGGGGCCATTTACAAATCCACCGATGGTGGACGCACGTGGCTGCCGCTATCCAGCCACGGACTTCCTGCTTGGGCTATGGGGCGCATCGGGTTGGCCGCTGCCGGTGGTCGGGTTTTCGCTATCGTTTCGAACGCCAACTGGCACGATGCGGGCGGGTTATTTCGCTCCGACGATGAAGGCGCAAGTTGGCGCCGTATCAGCGAAGATCCTCGACTCGTTCCTGGCGGGCGCTACGGCTATTTCGGCAAGGTTTGGATGGATCCGCAGAATCGCGATGTCGTCTATGTGGGGCGAACTTCTTTCTACCGCTCGACAGACGGCGGCAGAACATTCACAGCGTACAAGGGGGCGCCGGGAGGCGACGATTATCACGAACTCTGGATCGATCCGAAGAGTCCGTGTTTGCCCATTGAAGGCAACGCAGGTTGCCAAAGCAGCCAAATGATCCTGGGCGCCGATCAGGGCGCGAGTGTGAGCCTGAATGCGGGTCGAACCTGGAGCACGTGGTACAACCAACCGACCGCGCAGATCTATTACGTATCCACAGACAACGATTTTCCATACCGCATCTACGGAGCGCAGCAGGATAGCGGCTCTGTCGAAGTGCGCAGCCGGGGGGAATTCGGCGATATCAAGTTCATGGACTGGCGAACGTCTCTGGGCGCTTACGAATATGGCTATGTTGTGCCCGATCCGCTCCACCCGCAATGGATCTTCTCGAGCGGAGATGACGGCCGTATCCACCGCAGGACGCGGGGAACATGGCAGATTCTCGACGTCTCGCCTTATATCGGCAGCGGTGGACCCTATCGGTACACGTTCGGACCTTATTGGGGCGCGCTCGCTCCGCCCTTCGTATTCTCTCCCGAGCATGGAAACATTCTTTATCTGGGCACACAGTTTGTTCTTGAGAGCTCGGACGCTGGACTCAACTGGCGGCGCATCAGTCCGGATCTCACCGTACGGCCGGATGCGCCATTGCGCACGGTCCCGTGGGGCGAAGCCACTCACGACTGGGGCGCGATCTCCGCGCTCGCCCCTTCGCCGCTCAGCGCCGGCGTAATCTGGGCCGGCACGGACGACGGAATCGTGCAACTCACGCGCGACGGCGCAAAGAGCTGGCAAAACGTAAGTATTCCGGCGTTGAAGCCGCTAGATACCGTCAGCATGATTGAGCCATCGCCATTCAGCGCGGCATCGGCTTACGCGGTGATGGACCGGCATGAATGGGGCGATTTCCAGCCGTACATTTACCGCACCGATGACTACGGAAGAACCTGGACCGCAATCACCAGAGGGATCTCAGACGGAAGCTTCGTACGCGTGGTGCGCGCCGATGCCAAACGTCAGGGGTTGCTGTATGCCGGCACGGAGAATGGCGTTTACGTTTCCTTCGATAATGGCAGCGAGTGGCAGCCACTGCAGCTGAACCTTCCGAG
>DAISJE010000211.1:0-7532 GCA_036821665.1 Bryobacteraceae bacterium
CAGCGCGTGCCGAGAATGCGCAGCCCCTCAAAGGACGGGTGGAAGTTCGATTGCCAGTCGTCGAGCAGATCATCCAACACCGGATAAAGCTGCTGTTCCGGCGGGTCCCAGGGCTTCAAAAGGTAATGCGAAAGCTGGACATCGTTGATAGCGCGAATGGCGGCGTCCGTGTCGGCGTAGGCCGTCAGCAGCACTCGCTTCGCATCCGGATATATTTTTATCGCTTCTACAAACGTTTCAATGCCGTTCATTTGCGGCATGCGGTGATCGAAGAGCAGCAGCGCGACCGGGTCATTGTTCTTACGTAACCGGTGCAACAGCTCGAGGGCGGCGATGCCGGATTCGGCACTCAGAATGCGAAAGCGAGAGCTATAGCGTTTGCGCAAATCGCGCTCGATAGCGCGTAAAACATCCCGATCGTCATCCGCGGTGAGAACTGCCGGTCTGGCCATACCTTTTAATGATGCACGGCGGTGGCTGCGGATTCGAGGGGAATGGTACGTTCGTGTCGCTTCAAGGTATGGGCGGTCAAATAGCGGCTGTACAACTGAAATGCGCCCCAATAATACGGCTTGCGATATCGCCCGTTTAGCATCTGTAGTTTAGCTTCACGGAGTGCGTCCGCATACGACTGACCGCCGGCAATGTCACGGTAAAAGTTGTTCATGAGATCGGCGGTGGACCGGTCATTCACGTCCCACAAACTGGTTACCACATTGCGCGCGCCCGCTTGAAAGAAGGCCCAGGCGAAACCGACCAGTCCTTCGCCGGACAGCGTTCGCGCTCCAGCGCCCTGGCAGGCCGAGATCGTTACGAGATCGGCATGCAGCGGAATATCGGCTACATCTCGTGCGTATAGTTTCCACGTATTCTGTTCCGGCGACAGAATGATCGCCGAATCGAGCGGCCGCTGTTCGTTGGCATCTGCATGCGTTGCGAAATGGATGTTCGAGAAGCGCTCGGGATGAGCGGCGCGATAAGCAGCAGTAGTAGCCGATGCACCCGTGTACGCCACAATTCGATTTGAAGCAAACTGCTTCTTGATCTCTTCGATTTCCAGAGCCGACTGCGGGAGGGGCGCGAATCCTGTGCCTCGGGTAACCGTGTCGCCGATGAGCAGCAGCGATCGGGTTTGCGCGGCGTACTCCGATGCGAGATCGAGTACGCTCAGCGAGGGCGCAATGGAGACTGTTGCATCTTGTAACCAATAGTGAGCCGTGGGGACGGTTTGATTACCGCTTGCTGACGCGCGCGGCTCGGAAGCACGCAAGTCGTATACCGGCAGTGTTTCGAAATTCAAACTATGCAGCGAACCGTCAGGCACGATGACGACCTTACTGCCTTTAGGAATCGAAGCCGGAGCAATCAAGCTGTCGAATAGCCTTTCGCCGGCAGGATTCACTGCCTCCAGCGGATCACGCTTTTCCTGTTCCAAAAAATGACGGTACGATTGCACATCGCGATCGATCTGCTGTTGTCCCGGAAGCGGCAGCAAGCGCGAACCGTGCGGGGCGATCACCCACAAATAGGAGCGCGCCGGCGCCAACCAGTAATACAGAAAGGTGGTGTTACTACGTTTAGCGGCCCGGCGGATCTCCGCTGCCAAGCCGCTACGCCGAGTCGCACTCTCCCCGAGCAGATCTTCGGTCAGGACGCTGGCACGGCTAGAATCCGCAATTTCGAGCGCGTGATCGTTATCGCCTTCCGAGATTAAGAGGCCAACGTATTGCTGATAAAAACGGATAAGTTGCGAAAGAAAAGTAATTTTGTAATCCGTGACAAGTTGCTCGGAGCGGTTCTGCTCGATGACGTTCAACGCACGCTCGAAATTTTCGTTTGCAGCGGTTCGGTCTCCGAGCGCGGCTTTTTCTAACGCCAGACCCGAATAAGCCTGCCAGAGAATCGGCGGGTCCTCTGCGCCGAGCAGTATGGCTTCCTCATACTGTGTTGCGGCCTGCTGGTGTTCCGAGCGGCGAGCCGCGATTAGGGCTTCATTCAGTGTTAGTGCCGCAAGTTGACTCTTATCGTTTTTGTTGCAGGCGCTGAGACCGTCGCGATTGTAACGTTCGGCTTCGTCCAATGCGCCGGATGAGGCCAGGGCCTGGGCGATGCCGGCTGAGATGGAGGCGAAGATGGCGGGAGTATCGGTTCGCCGTGCAAGTCCTAATGCCTGCCTGAAGTATTCGATTGCTTTCTGGTCTTGTTTTTGCAAGAGAAAGATATTCCCGATATCGAGATAACTGTCTCTCAACATGGTTGAGAGTCCCTCTTTTCCTTGGAGCGGCAATAACTCTAAATTCGTTTGAAGGGCCTGTTCAAACTCACCAAGGTTGTAGTTGCACATGGCGATGTTGGCTCGCGCCGATAAATTCAGCATCGCCGCATCAATGGAACTAGCTATGCGGCTGGCTTGCTGAAACTCGGGAATAGCATCGCCAAAATGCGATCGACCGGCCAATGCCATGCCTAAATTGAGGTGTGCTGCTGCCTCTTGGTAGCGCAGGCCGTGGGCTGCGGCTGTAGCGAGGGCCTTTCGGCAAGTTGCTTCGACTTGCGCGTTGTCGGTCAAGTACGGAGCAGGCAGCAGTTGGATATCCGCGGTGAGTTCATAGTCTTGCTGTTTCCGCGATCCTGCCTCCGCGATCGCCAATAGTTCTTCAGCCGCCGGAATCTTTTGCCGGCGAAAGAGGACATACGCTTTCAACATCTGATATCGCGGGAGGAGCTTCGGAAAAATAGCCGGGGGAGGTTCGGCGAGCAGAAGGTTGGCCTGCTCCGTTTCGCCGTTCCAGAGTTGCTCGTCGGCATACAGGAGCTTGAATTTCCAGCACCATTCCGATTGCGGCTGCTTTTGAAAGCGCGCGAACCCTATTCGAGCGAGATCCCTGGCTTCTGCAAAACGGCCGTGTTTATGATCCGTGCGCGCGTCTGCATAGAGTGCTTCCGGCGTTTTTGCCGACTGTCTGGAGCAGCCGGCAAATAGAATGAGGCAAAGGGAAAGAAAAGCAGCGTAGCTAAGTGCCCTGGATCTTCGGGGGATACCAATGCCCGCCCGCCTGCGCTTCGCATACCGAACCTTCGCCGCCACAAGGAGAGCCTAACTGAAAGCGTAGCAGCGTTAAGCGGCGGAAATCATCTTCGATAATTACTTCACCGAAATAGATGGAGCCAAGACCGGATATCTTCAACCGGTTTCCACGGATCTCGCATCCCTCAGCGGGGGTATTTGCCCATTCGATGCCTTTTACGACCGTACCTAAAATGACGCCGTCCGATTGCGGTATTTTGCCCTCTTCGTCATCCCCGCCAACGGAAAAGAAATGGTGGCCGTGGTTTTTGAAAAGATCGATGGCTTTGGTAAATGCATTGTCGATCTTTTGCTTCGTTTCATGCTCGGTAAACAATCTGCAGTTCGTGACTACCCTGAACGGATGCCCATCTACAGCCGCGCCGTCTATTTCGACATCCAGGGCACGAAACGCGGTTGGGTAACCATGCTCGGAGCCGTTCTCCATTCGCAGGTAGAGCCGATCAATTTCCAGCTTTCTTGTTGCGGAATCAGGCTGAGGGATCTGAATTTTGAGGCCGGTGACAGTAGTCTCAACGATCGTGCTAGTCGGAATGTCGTTATCGCCGTGGTTGCCGTGCGTGAAGCTGACGGCTCGTTCCAGATCCGCGTAATCTCCAACCGCATGACTGGAGGCCGATTCAAAAGAAATCAGATCGCTAAAATTTCGCTTCTCTTCTTTAGCTTCCGCCCGCCCGCCGGTAACTGGCAGACAACTCCTTGCGATGGTTGGAATGAAAAAATTTTCAGGCCGGCGGATGTGCGCGGCAAATGCGATTGCGTTCCCATGAAAGAGAAATCTTCTTTCAGTTGTCTTTGCAAAACTCAACGGTTTGTCTCCTCGTCACTGGATGACGAATTCGTAGCGTTGTATCTCTGTACCCGGCTCGGTTTTGGGCCGGAGAATCATTACATAATGTCCTGGCGGAAACAGTTTCACCGGCAGCAGCAGGTCGAGCGTAAAACTCGCATACTGCCGTGGACCCGAATCCATCTTCAAAACGGTTCCCTTACCTTGCAATTGGAAATCGCAGGTATATAGAGCATACACTTGCGGCGCGTCGACTGCAAAGTTCAGATTGAAAAGCGGACGGCTGCGATCGACCGTGATCACCTGGCCGCCATCGCGCGCCTGGGCCGCGATCACGTTGTCGGTCAGCACCTCCGGCTGCTGAAGTCCAGGAATATAGATCCAATTCTGATAGCAAACAACCGCTGCTAAGGCGAGCGCCGCAAAGGAAGGGATCAGGCTCGCGGGACGAAACCATACAGCCCACTTCGATACTCTGCTTCCGCCCGGTTCGGTCGCGATGGCCTTGTCCGGCTCTTCCCGCAAAACTTCCCGGACGTTGTCAATGGAGATAGCCCCGCTTCGCACCAGATCTCCGCATATCGGACAGTCAAACAGGTGTTCTTCGAATGCAAGGCGCTCTTCCGGCGCAAGTTCATTCAGAAGGTATCGTTCAACTGTGCCGGTTTTTTCAGCCAGTTTGTGGTCCATATCCCGCTCATGTAGTCGTGATTTTCGCCAGGGTGACGTTTCATCTTGCCGCAACATTGGCTATCGGAATTGTCCGTTTGCTTTTCTGGATAACGGTCCGGCAGCGCGCCAGCGCCCGGTGTATCCGAACACGCAGATAATCGCGGTCGATCCGCAGTTCGCGGCAAATCTCGTCTTTGTCCCGCTCTTCCAGAAACAGCATGCGCAAGATGCGGCGGTCGGTATCGCCCAAGCTTCCTAAAACCTGGCGGACCGCCGCTTTCCGCTCAGTCGTGACAAAGCCGGAGTCTGCGCTCGCGGCTTCGTCGGCCGGCTCCGCCGCGTTTTCGGGCATCTGCTGAAAGCGGCCATCGGAGCGAAAGAGCTCGCGCATAACGTTTTCGCACACCGAGTTCACGAATGCGCCCAGGCGTTCCGGATGCTCAATACCACCCTTATTTCGCAACACATTCAGCACTCGCAAGAGTGTCTCCTGCCGGGCATCTTCGGCGAGTTGCGGCGAGCGAATCCGGGCGCGCAGCTTGATCAGGAGAAGATCGCCAAAATAGAGCGCGAAATGGCGTTCGATTTCGGCATCGCCGCGCGTGAGGCGCACGACATATTCCTGATCGAATACCTGACGATCCACGTTCCCCCTTTCTCGGCTGACACGATAGTACAACGCGGGCCTGGCAGGCTCGCAAGTAATACTCTCAGGAGAAACAGGAAGGCAGCTCACGGTGATCTCTGGGGAGTTACTGGCTTAACGCGATTTTGTGAAGTTCGCAGTAGGATCGTTACAATGCGGATGAAAATTCTGTTTGTTCTCGTAGCGGCTAGTGCTCTCTTTGCGCAAAGCGTTTCGAACAATTCCGATGAGGCGGCAATTCGCGGGGTTGTAAAGAAGTACGTCGATGCGCGGGAGCACATGGATGCCGCGGCCATTCAGAGCCTTTTTACGGCGGATGCGGATCAGCTCGTCTCTTCCGGCGAATGGCGAAAAGGACGCGTAGCAATTGTACGCGGCACCATGGCAAGTTCCCGGCGAACGGGCGGTACACGCTCCATTACGGTTGAATCCGTTCGCTTTCCAGCCCCCGGCGTTGCGATCGCGGACGGCCATTACGATCTGAGCGCGCTAGCTGGCGGCACGACGCGGCATATGTGGACGACGCTGATCCTGGTTAAAGGTTCAGGCGGATGGCGGATTGCGGCAATAAGGAATATGCTGCCGGCAGTGCCAGCGCCGTCTAAATAAATTTAGGAAAATCGGGGACACAAAACCAAACAGCCGGGCGGGGCGCCCGGCGCAGCTCAGGGAGCCGCCCCACTAAATTCATCGGCTGCGAGGGATAACTCTCACCTTCACTGCCGCATCGCTGTTCATCGGAATATCGATTATCTGGCCCTCCGCCAAATACGGCTTCATTACGGCCGGGTCCTGATAGGCCAGATCGGTACCGTCATCAATCGCGAGCAATGTGTAACGGCCGGGAACGACTTCAGGCAAGGTGAAGGTTCCGTCGCTGTCGCTCTGATCCCGGCGGATAAGCAGGCTGCGATTCAGATCCTGTGGCAGTAACAAGATCATGGCTCCCGATGTGGGTTTTCCATCTTTCAGCGCGATTCCATCCAGCTTCGAGCGAACACCTTTGCCCACCACAACCGAAAGTTGAACCGATGCGCCATCGACAATCTCGACGGTATCTCCGGATACAGGAGCCCCCTTTGCCGTGACAGACTTCACATAGCCGTCGCCGGCATTGTGGATATAAACCTCGTAGCGGCCCGGCAAAGGCGAACGCCCATTGAAGGAAAATGATCCGTCCGGCTGAAGCTGAGTATCGAACCGTTGCGTGCCATCGAAAAGTTCGACTCCTGCGCCCTCGGGCGGCCGGTCCGCGCCCTCGAAGACAACGCGGCCAGAGACGGAAATGGAAGAATCGTTTTGAAGCGAGATGGCAGAGCCGGCAGCGAGATCCATCGTTTGCCGGGAGTGCACTCGCGCTTCGCCTCGGGTAAAGCTCTGAAGCTGGACGACGTAGCGGCCTGGAGCCAGCCCGCTCAGCTCGTATGTGCTGTTGCCTCCGTTTACAAAGCTGTTTGTTGCTATTTCGACGCCGCCAGGGCCTTCGGAGAGGGTCATCGCGGACATTCCTTGCGACATATCCACACCCGTGATCGGAACATGAATCGCCGGCACCGCCCGAAGATCGATCTGAATGTTTACGGAAGCGCCTTCCGCCAGGTTGATCGGCGCAGCCGCCCGGCCGTTTGTAGTGTCGCCATCGTATGTAACGGGATACGCGACATCGAATTCACGAGTATTTTCTGCCTGCACGCCCTCCGGGGCGGGCCCAGGGTTCTGTGCATACCAGGGCCGCCCTACAACAGCAACAAAGTACGTTCCAGGCGCAAGGTGCGCAAAACGAAAGCGGCCGGAAGACCCGGTCGTCTTCTGCTGTGCCTGGATCACCTGCTGCCGTCCCGAGAAAACCGACTTCCGCAACAAAATGACGCTTGCCTGGCGAACCGGCTCGCCATCTTCGTCAATGACAGCGCCCGCGATGGAAGCGGGAGAGTCCAGAGGGAACACAAGATTTTCGGTCTGGAAGCCCGGTCCCGCAACCACGCCGGTCGAATAGCCTTCTGTACCGAGATAGCCATGAATCTCCTGTTCTCCGCGTCTTTCCGCGAGCAACGAATACTTTGCCGGAGGCAGGTTTGTAAACGTGAACCGGCCGTCCGCGCCTGTTACGACCGTCAACTGGCGATCACGGGCTGCATTAGGACTCAGTATCACAAGCACGCCGCCGAGTGGACGGTTGGTCGCATGCTCGACCATTGTTCCGCTGATGATGAATGTTGCGGACCTCTGCTGAAACGCAAGCGCCAAAGTGGGCACACAGGCGATGAGCGGCAGAACGCATTTCATTCGTTGGCCGCTCCTGCGAGCGCGTTAATCGTGACGCTGGCTTGCTGGTT
>DAISJE010000212.1:0-7498 GCA_036821665.1 Bryobacteraceae bacterium
TCTGGTACTGACACCGGAGTGCTTGGCGACGTCGCGATTTTCCATCGAACGCGCTGCCACGCAAGCTGCTGAGTACGGGCACACGCGCGTTGATGAAATCCGCATTTTGATGCTTCACGGCGTCCTCCATTTGATGGGACTCGATCACGAACGAGATTGGGAAGAAATGGCGCGAGCGGAACAGATGTGGCGTCGCGACTTTGGGTTACCCACGACGCTCACGGAAAGAACCGGCGCGGAGGCCGCGCATTCATGACGCTGCTCTGCCTCGCGCTCGCCATAGCTTTAAGCTGCCTGCTGTGCTTCGTATCGTATGTGCAGTTGCTTTATCTCGAATCGCTGCGTCTCCTCCGGCGTGAGGTGCCTGCGCTCGATTATTTTCGTGAGACGTTAGCAGGCAAAATCGGCCTCGATCCCGAGCAGGGCGCTCTCGCGTTCTCCCTCATTAAGCACGTCTCTCTTTTTTTGATTGGGGTTTTTTACGTTTGTGCTCTGGCGCACCGCGAAATCGCGCTTTGGGAGAGTGTTGCGGAGGCGATTGGGCTGGCCTTACTGGCAATGTTAATCTCCACCTACTTTGTACCCGGATTTCTGTATCGCCGGACAAAAGGTGTATGGATGATCCGGCTGGTTGGTTTTATAAAGCTACTGGCCGCGTGCGCATTGCCTCTTACGACACTGGTACGTTTGTTTCAATCGCTGCTCGATCTCGACAAGGACGGCCACGGCAAAGAAGTTCCGGCCGACTCCGTCGAGCACATTGAGGCTCTCATTACTGCCGGTGCGGAGGAGGGCATCCTGGAAGAGGGCGACCGGAAACTCATTCACTCCGTCGTGGCATTCGGCGATAAGAACGTGCGGGAGGTCATGACTCCGAGGCCCAATATCGTTGCAATCTCGGCGGTCCGTTCGCTCGAAGATCTGCGCCAGCTCGTTATACATGAGCAGTATTCGCGCATCCCGGTCTATCAGGATACCATCGATAACATAATCGGCTTCATACATGTCCGGGATCTCTTCGAACTGAGTGATGAAGAACGCCAGATCAAACCGCTCAAAGAGCTTATGCGGCCGATTCCGCTGGTACCTGAGAGTAAGCCGGTGAGCGATTTGCTTCGCGAGATGCAGCGAGACGGATCGCACATGGTCGTCGTCATCGACGAGTACGGCAACACCGCCGGAATCGCAACCATGGAAGACCTGGTTGAGGAGATTCTCGGTGAGATCCGCGATGAGCATGAGCCCGAGCGGGACGTCCGCCAGGAATCGGATCATGCATTTATCGCTCCCGGCAGTCTGGATGTGGACCGTCTGCAGGACCTTTTGAACTTCCGGCCAAATGGTGGGACCGAATCCACCACTGTCGGCGGATTGGTCGCAGAATGGCTTGGTCATGTGCCGCAGGTGGGCGAAGTCGTGGAGCGCGGCGGTATTCGGATTGAAGTACTTGCCGGAAACGAGCGGCGCGTGGAGCAGGTGCGCATCTCGCGTGTACCAACGCCTGTGGGGGCGCATACGTGAATTCCGGCGAACACCGCGCCGGCTTCGTTGGCATTGTCGGTCTCCCCAACGCAGGAAAATCTACGCTGCTGAACGCACTCGCTGGCGAAAAGCTTGCCATTACGGCTGTCCAGCCGCAAACAACCCGCACTGCGATTCAGGGTGTCCTTACATTGCCCGAAGCGCAAATTGTGTTTGCCGATACGCCGGGTATTCACGCGTCCGACACGTTATTCAACCGGCGCATGATGGATACCATTCGAGCCGCTCTCCAGGATCGTGATCTGGTGCTTTATGTGGTTGACGCCACCAGGCCCATTGGACAAGAGGAAGAGCGCGGCGTAAGCGCGTTAGCCGGATCGGTAAAGGCACTTCTCGTTCTGAATAAAATCGATCGCATCCAAGACAAACGGCTTCTGCTTCCAGTCATCGAACAGTACATGGGGTTGTTTCCTTTTCTGGAGGCTGTTCCCGTTTCTGCCCGAATTGGTGAAGGCATCCAAGAATTGATACGGCTCATCGTCAACAATCTTCCGCCTGGGCCTGCATTATTCCCCGACGACTACGTAACGGATCAACCGATGCGTTTTCTGGTGGCCGAAATCGTTCGCGAGCGGATTCTGCGGGCCACTCGAGAGGAGGTTCCCCATGCCGTCGCTGTTCTGGTCGATAACTGGGAGGAAACCCCTCGCCTCGTAAAAATCGCTGCGACAATTTACGTCGAACGCCCGGGTCAAAAAACGATACTGATCGGAAACAAAGGGCAGATGCTGAAAAAGATTGGTACTGCGGCGCGAGAGGAATTGGAGCCGCGGCTTGAGAAAAAGGTGTTCCTTTCCCTCTTTATCAAGGTGCGGCCGAACTGGCGTCAGGATTCCGAGTTTCTGAATGCTATGGATTGGCACTCGATGGTAGGCTCGGAGAGTACAGCGACATGAGACGTTTTTGTGTGTTTACTCTGCTTGTAAGCGGCATATTGGTGCAGACCAGCTTCGCAGCCGATCAAAAACCGGCCAACTCCGACGATCGCATTTCGGATCAGGTCCGTATGAAACTCGCCACCGATGCCGACGTAAAAGGCGGAGCGCTCGACGTTGTTGTCAAAGATGGCGTTGTCACCATCAAAGGCCGAGTCGATACAGATAAAGGAAAGACCAAGGCTAGCAAGCTAGCCAAAAAGGTCAAAGGCGTCAAAGACGTTGACAATGAACTCGTTGTCGGGCCGCCAAAGTAGGTCCACGCGTCGATCATCCGTATGTTACAGTAAAGGTTTACACGCTCAGCCTTGCTGCGCGGAAGTGTGTACCTATGGCAAAAGTTTGTGAGATCTGTGGCCGCGGGCCGCAATTTGGGAATCGTATCAGCCACGCTCATAATGTCACCAAGCGTCGCTGGAACCTGAACCTGCAGAGCGTGCACGCGCTAGTCAAAGGCAGCGGCAAACGCCTGCGCGTATGCACATCCTGTATTCGCAGCGGCAAAGTGCAAAAGGCTCCGCTAGCGTAGGTTCGCTCGATAGGCGGTCGGGCCAAACTGGCCGCTGTAATGCGGCTCTTAGGGGTTCACCGGTCGGCGAGATTCGGCGTGAGTTTATTCTGCCTTGCTGCGGGAATCGCCTGCATCGGGCAGCGTGAAGGCATATAACATATCGCCCGCACCCACAACGAGATATTGACGCCCATCGAGTTCATAAGTCATCGCTCCGTTACTGACAGGCTCGGTAAGCGCTGCGTGCCAAAGGATTTTACCCGATTCAGGATCGAAGGCGATGAAGTTCGCGGATGGATCACCGCCGAACAGAAGTTTGCCTGCCGTGGTTAGTAGTCCCGATAGCGATTCACCGCCGCCCGGGTAAACATGCCTCCAGCGAATCTCCCCCGTTTTATAATCAAGTGCCTCTAACGCGGATTCTGCCCAAACTCCGTTATCGCGCCCGCCATAGCCTTCAGGGCGCTTACTCGTGTCGGTCAAATAATAAACGCTGTAAGATGGCGTGGTGCTGACATAAAACAGCCCTGTTTCCGGATCGAAGCTCGGAGGCGGCCAGTTTGTTCCACCACCCGCCGATGGAATGACCAAAGCGCCATCGGTCTTGGGCTCCATCGCCGGATTCGGAATCGGCACGCCATTTTTGTCAACGCCCTCAGACCAGTTCAACTTTATAAACGGCGCGGTCACGACGTTTTTCCCATTCGTGCGATCCAGGACAAAGAAATAGCCGTTCCGAGCCGCTTGCGCGAGAAGCTTACGCGGCTTGCCATCGATTTCGCCATCGAAGAGGACCGGCGTTTCGACATTGTCCCAATCATGCGTGTCATGCGGAGAAGCCTGGAACCACCACACCAGCTTGCCGGTATCGGGATTCAGCGCGACGATGGAACACGTCCATAGGTCGGCGCCTTCGCGACCCTGTCCGGCGTGGACCGGATTAGGATTGCCCGTGCCCCAATAAAGGAGATTCAGTTCGGGATCGTAGGTGCCGGTGATCCAGGTCATGCCGCCGCCATGTGTCATTGATTGCGCATTCGGCCAGGTTTCCGATCCAGGTTCGCCGGGTTTCGGCTCAGTGTTCCAGTGCCACTGCACAGCGCCTGTTTCCGGATCGCGGCTCTCCAGGTAACCGGGGACGTCGAGCGAGTCTCCACCGACGCCCACGATGATGTGATTGCCGATCACAAGTGGAGCCGGAGTTGAAAAGTATTCCAGCGTCAGATCGGCGATTTCGACAGCCCACCGAAACTTGCCCGTATCTTTCTCGAGAGAAATTAAGTGATCGTCGGGTGTCTCAAAAAAAAGCCAGTTGTGGTAAATGGCGACGCCGCGGTTACCGGTGTGAATCCCGCCTTTACTTTCCCACTTGTAATGCCAGATTTCACGCCCGGTCCGCGCATCAATTGCCCACGCATGATCGGGTATGGTGAAGTACAAAACACCGTCCAGCTCAAGCGGAGTCGACTTAATTTCGGTCCCGAAAGGACTGCCGCCTGGGCCGGGATTTGCGTGATAGAGCCACGCCAATTTCAGATCTTTTACATTGCCGGCATTAATCTGCTTGAGCGGGCTGAAGCGCCGCCCGGAATAGTCGCCGTTATAGGTCGGCCACATGTTCGTGGGCGGATGAAGTATGGTCGCCGGGTTCAGCCCTTGCGCTAGTACCGCGGGTGGCAGACAGAGTAGAGAGGAAAATATAAGCCCGGTCAGTTTCACTTCATGGTCTCCAGGTAAGCAAGAATATTGTGCATGTCTGCGTTGGTGTATTGTCGCAGCAACTCGGCATGTTCCTTTAAGGGATCGTGCACTTGCACATTGATTCCTTTTTCGGCATCGAACAGCCACGAATGATATTCGCCGGATGGCTCGGTCAGCGCGACGCTGAAATCGTCGATGCGCTCTAAGTTCCCATTAAATGTCTGGCCGGAAGGCAGCGTAACTGTGACTGTTTTTTCCGCACGTGGATTCGGAGGAGGACCAGGCATGCCAGGCCATCGTTCCGTTCTCGGATAAAGGAAGCGCGATTGCAGCGCCACTGGATCGTATTTGCTCGCGATATGCGCCAGATCGCCACTCGGTGAATGGCAGCTTGCGCAATGGGCGTTGAAATACTCCTCACCTAGTTTCGGATCGCCCGTGACGATGTTCAGGATTTTGTATCCGCCGCGGTTAGCGGCTGCCTGGGTACGTGATAGCAGAAATGCCGCAATATCCTTGATTTGCGCATCGCTCAAGTTGCTGAAGGCGGGCATGCCTTTGCCCGGGCGTCCATTGTGAATCACCGGTCCGATCTCTTTGCCGGTGCCTTGATCGTGCAGGACGACAACCGAGCGGACCAGGTCGGGACCCGTCTCGCCACCGTTCGCATTGGTTCCGTGACAGAAGCCGCAGGTAGAAACAAAAATCTTCTGACCGCGCTTGACCGCCTCCGGATCTGGTGGAGCGCCAATAGCAAGAAATTTCTGCATCGCCTCCTTCATTGCGTTCTCTCCCGGCGCTGCCTGCTGGCCCGCCTCGCCGGTTCGCGCACCGGGGCCGGCCTTCTTTTCGGCTGCGGGTCCGGGATGTGGACCGTTTCCGGCTCCCGGCGGTGGTTCTGGGGGTGGATTTTGCGGAGTCTGCTGTTGCTGTCCAGCGAACGCGAGCATGCAGCTGCCGAGCACGAAGGTGCCTAGCAAACGACTAATGTTCAAATGATTCACAACGCCCTCATTTGGATATATCTACAACATTAAGCGAAACGAAAGAACGTGCCGCTTCAGGCGATTCGCGCGGCAGCGTAATTAAGCTGGTCCGGTAGGGGCAGGCTGCTCTTTAGGCTTGGCCTGCTTCTCTTTCGACGCTGACGTCGCTTTTACGGGACTGATAATTACGTGCGCGTTGCGGCCTTCCAGCCGCGGCTGGCCTTCAATCGCGCCAACACCAGCCAGATCTTCTGCGAATTTCAAAAGCAACTTTTTCCCGAGATCGGTGTGAGCGATTTCGCGGCCGCGAAACTGCACAACCGCCTTCACACGATTTCCTTCCTTTAAGAAGCGAATGGCGTGATTTCGCTTGAAATCGTAATCGTGATCGTCCGTATTCGGCCGGAACTTCAGTTCCTTCACCTGAATAACGTGCTGTTTCTTTTTAGCTTCCTGTTGCTTCTTTTTCTGCTCGTATTGCCACTGCCCGTAATCCATCGCTTTTGCAACAGGTGGTTCGGCGGTAGGCGCAATCAGAATGAGATCGAGACCCATGTCTTGCGCTTTGCGCACTGCGGCGGGGGTGGGCATGATCTCGACAGATCCGTCCGGGAATACGGCCCGCACTTCTCTCACTCGGATTGCTTCGTTAACGTTTTCTCGGATTCGTGGCCGGCGGGGCTGGGGACCTCTGGGTGGATACATGCCGGACTTAACGGACGGCGCTTACCCGCGCCTGGGGATCGGAAAGGAAAGGATTCAAAAGCTATACCTTCAATTAGTTTACACGAAAATGAGGCGATCTAATACGAAGTAACCGGAGGTCCAGCAAAGGTACCGGTACTCGAGGCAAACGACGGGTTTTTGGTTAAACGAAAGTCTTACAGTATTAGAAGGCCGCCCCCTCCGGCCTAATCAGCCTTTCTATGGCCAGCTCACGTTCCGGACGCAGACGGACCGCCGCGGTTGCCCGAATCGCGCGGCCGGCTCCTCGCCTCGATTCTCCCGACCTTTATCTCAATCCCCATTTGAGCCTGCTGGCTTTTCAACGCAGAGTCCTGGAAGAAGCGAAGAATCCCGCTACGCCTCTTCTTGAACGCGTCAAGTTTATTTCCATACTCGGGTCCAACATGGACGAGTTCTTTATGGTCCGCGTGGCCGGCTTATGGCAGCAGATTGAGACCCGAACCACCGAAATCAGTATGGACGGGCGCCCTCCGGGCGAACAGTTGGAACTGATCCGTCATGAAGTGACTGGCATCATGGCCGAGATCTATCGTGTTTGGCGGGAGGATCTGATGCCGGAACTCAAAGACGCCGGCATTTACATCTTGCGGAACGAGGAGCTGAATGCGCAGCAAAAGACAGCCGTGGATGATTACTTCCGGCGCGTCGTTTATCCTGTATTGACCCCGCTTGCCGTCGATCAGAGCCGGCCTTTCCCGCACATCTCGAATCTTAGCCTCAATGTGGCCGCGGTGGTCAGCAACGGCGACGGCCAGGAGCGGTTTGCCCGAATAAAAGTTCCGGACTCGCTGCCCCAACTGATATCGATTCCCTCCGAGGCCGGCGAGCTGGCGTTTGTCTGGCTGGAGCAAGCTATCATCGCCAATCTCCGGATGCTTTTTCCAGAGATGGAAATTTTGAAAGCGGATGTGTTTCATGTCACGCGTGATGCCGAATTAGCCATCCAGGAGCTCGAGACCGACGATCTTCTCGAAAGCGTGCAAGAAGCGGTATGGCGACGCCGGTTCCGCGATGCGGTGCGCCTGCAAGTAAACGTAGGGATGCCACAGAAGTTGATCCAGTTGTTGACCAGCAAT
>DAISJE010000213.1:0-7482 GCA_036821665.1 Bryobacteraceae bacterium
CAGGTGCGCCAGCTACGAGTAAAGAGCGACAACATGGCGAATGGTCATCGTAACGGACATCGTAGCGTAAGCTGACCGCTGGCCGCCGAAAGCATTGGCCGTCAGCGTGCTACTTGTGGACGCGCTGGATTAGCTATGACTCTCAACGAGGTCATGAATCAGGAGCGCACCGCTCTTCTTGGTGAGTCGGTATTTAGGAGTCCTTCGGGCATGCAGTTGATGCCTTATGCCGCCGTGACCAATCCCCAGGTTCTGCAGCGAACACCGGAGTTCCTGAGGTCCGCGCACCCAGTCGCTCTCACGGATCTGAGCGCCCGTGACCGCCGCATGGCATTCGTTCAAGTATGCCCGAGCCTGAAATACAAATTCCTATGGGTTCATTCGGATAACAATGATTACAGGTCGGATTATCGGAGCTATTTGCGCCAGCACCAGAACGTCACAGAAGCTTTGCCCGAAAGTCTGCATGTGGATCACCTGTACAACCGCGAAAGAGCTAAACGTCTGGGTACGCCGTTCATTCGATTGGTGCTCTGCCCGCGCGGTATAAACACCTCGCACGGCGCAGGAATCGAAAAGAAGCGGACATTAAGCGGACTGGGAAGATATGGCCGGGAACACAAGATGGACGACATCATTCTCTTGAAGCTTTGCGGATTGCCCTCACCTCGTACAGGGCAGCCACTTACACCGGAGATGGTGGCCCACATACACGCGATCGCTCTTCTATATGGCATGAACGCCGAAGAGATCCAGGCAAGCATCCAAAGTCTGATCGATGTGGCGAATTTTGTCCCGGATCGATGAGCGGCCGAGCGGAAATGATACGCAATCTAAAGGGGTCGCATGCGGAAAAGCTCATAGCCCGAAAGGCTTTCGACCAAGCCCTCCAGCGCGAATTGAGAGGGACGATTGAACAGGCGAAAAGTATGGCTACGAAGATCGAGGACCCCTCCGGGCTGTGGGATCGGCTTGCGTCCGGTGACTGAGAACCTCTGGCGAATCCCCCTAAGTGCCCGGTTGCAAAAGACATACCGAAACGATATTGTTTTAGAAGCTAGGAGAAACGCTTGGCTTCTACCGTTTGGAAAGGGTACATCACCTTCGGCCTTATAACAATACCGGTGCGCCTGTATGCGGCGGCGCGGACAGAGCGCGTCAGTTTCAACCAGATCCATGAACCCTGCGGCGGCCGTATCAAGCAACAGACCTTTTGCCCGCAATGCGAGCGAACCGTGGAACGCAGTGAACTGGTCAAGGGTTATGAGGTGGAAAAGAACCACTACGTTATCGTGAACGACGAAGAAATTAAGGGCATTGCCCCTGCCTCCAGCGACAACATGGAAATCCTGGAGTTTGTGAAGGCGGAGGGGATTGATCCGATTTACTACGACGCTTCCTACTTCATGGTTCCCGAGGACGCCGGAAAGAAAGCGTATCACCTGCTGCTCGAAACGATGCAGAAGTCGGGCTATAGCGCAGTCGCTAAGATCACGATGCATCAACGCGAATACACCGTGATCGTGCGCCCGCACGCCGATGGATTGCTGCTTCACACCATGTTCTACCCCGAAGAAGTGCGGGAAGTTCCCGAGTTCCGGCGCGATGAGAGCGTGACCGTGAAGCCGCAGGAAGTAGCTCTGGCTGAAAAGCTGGTGGAAGGCCTCGCCGCGGATTTCGATCCTTCGAAGTATCACGATGAGTACCAGGGGCGCTTAACGCAGATGATCGAAGCTAAGCGCGACGGCCAAAGGGTGGAAACGACCGCACCGAAGAAGCGCGCTCCGGTCATCGACCTGATGCAGGCCTTGCAAAAGAGCCTAGGCGAACTGCCCAAGAAACCGGCGGCCAGCGAATCAGTTACTGAACAGGCGAAAAAAGCCACCGGGCGGCGGTCAACGCCCCGCGTAGCGCACGGATAGCCTATTTCGCGAGGAAAGCTTTTCAGGCAGGTTTGGATTGTATGAAGACCGGAGGCAACACAATTCTCATTACCGGAGGCGGCTCCGGCATTGGCCGTGCATTCGCTGAAGCCTTTCACAAGCGCAACAATCAGGTAATCGTTGCCGGACGCCGGAGACAGGTTCTGGATGAAACCACGGCGTCGAACCCGGGCATGCAATCAGCCGTTCTGGACATCGAAGACGGTGCAGCAATCAAGTCTTTCGCCTCTGATGTCGCAAGACGGTTCCCCGGGCTTAATGTCGTACTTCACAGCGCAGGCATCATGCGCGTTGAGAATGTGCTCGGCGAGGGCGCCGGCTTGGCAATCGCCGAATCGACCATCACAACGAATCTACTCGGCCCCATTCGTCTGAATGCAGCCCTGCTTCCTCATCTCCTGAAACGGTCTGAGAGTGCGATCATTACCATTTCCTCCGGACTTGCTTTCCTCCCAATGGCAACTACGCCAACTTACTGCGCAACAAAAGCTGCAATTCACTCTTATAGCCAGTCCCTGCGTTATCAACTCCGTTCGACCAAAGTGCAGGTGATCGAAGTCATCCCGCCATATGTGCGAACCGAACTGATGGGGCCTGGACAGGCTGCCGACGAACGCGCCATGCCGCTAGAGGAGTTTATCCACGAGACGATGAATATTCTCGAAACTCAACGCAACGTATCGGAGGTCATGGTTGAGCGTGTTAAGCCGCTGCGTTTTGCCGAGACAGGAGGCCCGGAAAAGTATGCTGCCTTCTTCAAGCAATTCAACGAAGCCGCTATGGCCCCGCATTAGGTGTCTACTTATCTTTCGTCAGCCACTCGTATTGCTCACCGGTCAGCGGCACTACCGATAGCCGCCCTTGCCTGACGAGCGGCGAATCTGCGAATAGCTTGTGGGCCTTAATGTCGGCTAACGTGTGCGGATGTTCAAGTCGGTGTCCGGCCTTAATGCGGACTTGGGGCGTCTTGGGATTCCCGGTATCGACGCTTGTCACCATCGCGGTACCAACGGCCTGGCGCTCATTGCCCGTGTGATAGATGACCAGCTTATCGCCATGCTTCATCTCACCAAGGTGCCTGACCGCCACAGGGTTGGTAACGCCGTCCCACAGCGTCTCTCCGTCTCGCTCAAGATCGGCGAAAGAATAGGCATCAGGTTCGGATTTCAGCAAATAGGGCATGGCTCTGCTTATCTTAGCGAGGCCGACAGAAGCGGAGACGGTGGACTGAAGTCCACCGCTGCACGCTGAAGCCGTGCGCCACGCTCGGTTCGAGATTTACTTGTGAGCAGGAGCCGGAGCGCCACCGGGTGCGTGACCGGCGCCTCCAGGATATGAGCCGGCGCCGCGGGCACCGCCTCCAGACCAATTGCCCCCCGAGGAACGACCCGCGGCATTGGAAGCGCCGCCCATTCGCACGCCACCGCCACTCACCCGGCCGCCCGAAAAAGTAGCTGCCGGAGCGCCCGTCGCCGTCCGAAAGCCGCCCTGATTGGCGAATGATCGCGCTGCCTGGCTGCGTGCCGCTTGATTCGCATAAGGCGAACGAGCGGCTGCGCCCATTGCTGGAGGATTCCTCGGACTAATGGGAACCGGCACGTTCTTCGCCGCCGCCGGCGGAGGATCCTTCACGCCTTTACCGCCTCTCACATAGCCGCCACCGCCGTAAACGGGAGCCATGACAACCGGAGCGTAAGGTAAAACGCCCGGTCCATAGAAACCATAGCCAAATGGACTGTAAAACGCGCCATTCATGGGCAACCAAGCCCAGCTATTGAATCCGCTGTTCCAGTACCAGCCGGGGCCGTACCAGCCTCCGAAACCCAGGCCGCCCCAACCACCGTAATTGTTGCTCGAGAAATTCCTCGCGGCCTGGTAACTCGCCGCCGCATTGTACTCGGAGCGGACGTTACTCCAGGCGTACAAATCGTCTTCCTTCTTCCGATCGAACTTCTCGGGCTTCAGATTAGCTGCCAGCACCACTTCACGTCCCTTCCCGAGCTCTAGCTTGCGATCGCCCATGAAGACTTGGGCCTTGCCGTCAATTACCGCTGCCCTTGGCGCCGGCTCCGTCGCAAACCGGTACAAACCTGTCTTTTGGAGCGCTACGGAGCCACCCGGAGCGAGCATCGTGATGTGATTGTCCTTTACCAAATCGTCGACTTCGATCATGGCTTCGCCCTGCTCCAGTTGAACCTGAATATCGGTTAACGAGGGTGACACCATACGAATCCGGCTGTTATCGCCAATGCGCAGAAAAACTCCTGGCGTGAGGAGGACTTCCGCTTTGCCAATGTCCGTCGATAGCGTGTCGTTCGCATTGAGGAACGTGGATTTTAGTTTGGTCGCCGAGACCGGACGGCCATTCACGAATGCGTTTCCTTCGATGTAATTGACTACTCCAGGCTTCGCAGAAATTGTGTAAGCCTGTGGCATCGCGCACATGGCGGTTACAAAAACCCCGGTCAGGATCTTTGCCGGTACTTGCCATACGCGTTTCACTTGTTGCAACTCCTTTACTATCCCCTTCGGATACTTTCCTGCTGCTAGTTACGATGCGACACCCAATCGGCTAGTTACCTTCAGCAGGTAGGCTCCCGACAGTATTTTACGTCAAATTTCCGGGTAGGGGGTCGCCTTTTCACGTTTAAACGTTTACGACCCTGCGATACAATTTCCCCGGGACGGCACTGCCCCTTTGACACTCTCACCCATCGACTACGTTAGTCTAATTATCTACTTCGCTTTTGTGCTCGGCATTGGCTGGATGGCCAAGCGGAAAATCGCCACAAGCGAGGATTTCCTCACGTCCCGGCATTCGGTTCCGGTCTGGATTACCAGCCTAGCTTTTATCGCCGCCAATCTGGGCGCTCAGGAAATGATCGGTATGTGCGCGTCGGGGGCGAAATATGGCATCATGACGGCCCAGTTCTATTGGCTGGGCGCGGTTCCGGCCATGATCTTCGTGGGTCTGTTTATGATGCCGTTTTACTACGGCAGCCGGGCGCGCAGCGTGCCGGAATACCTGAAGCTGCGTTTCGACGAGAAGACTCGCGGCCTGAACGCGATTACCTTTGCCGTGATGACCATCTTCTCATCGGGCATCAGCATGTACGCCTTGGGATTGCTGTTCGAACTCGTGCTGGGCTGGAATTTCACCAATTCCGTGCTATTATCCGCCGCCATCGTCCTGGTTTATACGTTATTGGGCGGCCTGACCAGCGCCATCTACAACGAAGTTGTGCAATTTTTCCTGATTGTGCTTGGATTCGCTCCGCTTTCCATCCTGGCGGTTGAAAAGGCGGGCGGCTGGAGCGGGATCGCGCACCGGCTCCAGCCCGTTATGACGCATACCTGGCAGTACACGACCCATGCCAGCCAGAATCCGATGGGCGTCGAGGTTTTTGGATTGGTTTTCGGGCTGGGCTTCGTGCTCTCATTTGGGTACTGGTGCACAAATTTTCTGGTGATCCAGCGCGCCATGGCGGCGGAAAGCATACATGGCGCTCGCCAGACTCCGCTGATTGCCGCCTTTCCCAAAATATTCATGCCGTTTGTGGTGATTTTGCCGGGCGTCGCGGCTGTCGCTCTGATGAGCATGTCGAGCGGCTACTCGATTCCCCTGAAGCCTACCGGCGGCTACAACTACGATTTGGTGCTGACGACATTAATGGGCAAATTCTACCCGGCCGGCATGTTGGGCATCGGCCTGACGGCGCTAATGGCATCCTTCATGTCGGGGATGGCCGGCAACGTCACAGCCTTTAACACCGTGTTCACTTACGACCTTTATCAGAGCTATATGAAGCGCGGCGCTCCGGACAGCCATTATCTCTGGGTCGGCCGGATCACAACCGTCGCGGGCGTGGTTCTCTCCATCGGAACGGCATTTCTGGCGACGCATTTCAACAACATCATGGATTTTCTGCAACTGGTGTTTGCGTTTGTAAACGCACCGCTTTTCGCAACGTTTCTGTTGGGTATGTTCTGGAAGCGGACCACGGGGCACGGCGCATTTTGGGGCATGGTGACCGGACTGGTGGGCGGGGGACTCACGCTCGGGCTCACGATTGCCGAGGGAAAAGGCGGATGGATCGCGCCGCTTCATCAATTCCCGTCTTCAATGGCGCAAAATTTCTGGATAGCGATCATTTCCTGGAGCGCTTGTTTCATCGTGACAGTGGCCGTTACGCTAGTCACCAGGCCGCGCCCGGTATCGGAGTTGCACAACCTGGTCTACGGTGTAACGGACCTTCCCCACGAGGAGGGTGTTCCCTGGTACAAGCGTCCGGGGCCGCTGGCCATCATCGTAATTATCGTGTTGGTCATCATGAACATCATTTATTGGTAACGATATGGACGATTTGCGCCGGCCAACCGGATTTCTTTTCGCGCTGCTTGGGCTGATTCTGCTTTTGTACGGGATCTTTTCCGATGCGCGCGCTCAGCTTGATGCAAACATCAATGTCAACTTATGGTGCGGTCTGACACTGCTCGTATTCGGAGGAATCATGCTGTGGCTCTCGTATCGGACGAAATCGTAGAAGGGTTCCGTCGGCACTTCGGTTCGCGCGAGACCCCGGCCGTTTATCGCGCGCCCGGCCGCGTAAATCTGATCGGCGAGCACACGGATTACAACCTGGGCTTCGTCTTCCCGATCGCGCTGGAAATGTCGTGCTTCGTCGCGATTGCTCCGGCGGATCACGGAAAACTAGCGGTCTACTCGCGCGATATGGATGACGAGTTCGCGATTCCCATCGGGGAGATCGTGAATGCCGAACCAAAGCATCAATGGCACGACTATGTCGTTGGAGTCGCTCGGGAACTGGCACGCGCGGGGGTTATGCGCGGCGGCAGCAATCTGTGGATTAAAAGCACGGTGCCGGCGGGATCGGGCCTTAGTTCATCGGCGGCGCTCGAAATTGCGACGGCCGTTGCGCTACTCAATTCAAAGCCGATGGACCGGCTGGAAATTGCGCTGCTGGGCCAGCGCGCGGAATCGGGGTTTGTCGGAATGCCATGCGGCATCATGGATCAATACGCGTCGGTGTTCGGACACGCGGGCGCTGCCATTCAGAGCGATTGCCGCAGCTTGGAACACGAATACGTTCCGCTGCCGCGCGAGGTGAGTATCGTCGCGGTGAATTCGATGGTAAAGCACGAACTGGGGACATCGGCGTATCGGGAACGGGTGGCGGAGTGCAAAGCTGCCGTGACCGCCATACGGGAAGCAGATTCCTCCATCCAAAGCCTGCGCGATGTCTCGCTTGATTTCTTCTATCGCATTGCGGAAACGATTCCGGAGGTGCCGCGACGCCGGGCCCGGCACGTGATTTCCGAAACGCAGCGGGTGCTCGAATTCGCTGCAGCGGCGCGCGCCAGCGACTTGGACGAGATGGGCCGATTATTTGTTGCTTCGCATCGCAGCATGCAGCACGATTACGAGATCACGTGCGAAGAAATCGACTTTCTGGTGGACACAGCTATTGGCCTTCCGGGCGTATACGGAGCGCGCATGACCGGCGGCGGCTTCGGCGGC
>DAISJE010000214.1:0-7481 GCA_036821665.1 Bryobacteraceae bacterium
TCCTGGAACTCAACGAAAAGGCGCTCGGCATGCTTCAGTGCGAGAAGAAACTCGACATCGTGCCAAACGCAACGCATCTTTTTGAAGAACCGGGGGCTCTCGAACAGGTCGCCAGCCTTGCCTGCGCCTGGTTCGTGCTCAGGATGAAAATTGACGGAGAGTTACCGTAAGAACACCGGCCCTTTCCTGGTAGTCCCGATGCGAAAATGAAAAGGATGTCGCCGCATTCTCGCGTAAGAAACTTTAGTACAGATCTTAGGGCGGCGTAGCGCACTTAGTCCATTGCACTTGAATCGAAAAATTGCAGCATTTGAAGCTGGCGGGGTGTCCTCCTTAGCGGAACGCCTGCAGCCGCGTATCGCAATCGAACAGGAGTTCGCCCGTCTCGGCCATAGCTACCGCCACGGTCCTTTTTATCGTGGGTTTGAACACCGCGTCATTCGTCCCAGCATCAAACTTGCCTTGCATTGTGCCGGCCTATACGCCCGCGGTATCCGTAACGCTTTACGCCCCATCGTGCGAGACGTGCGCCTTTACTTTCCTAACCTGCCACTCGCTTTCGATGGATTCCGCATCCTTCAGATCTCCGATCTCCACATCGACGGAACCGATGGTTTAGCGGAGGCCCTTGCTTCCGTTCTGGGCAGCGTCGAGGCCGACGTTTGCGTGCTCACTGGCGATTACCGTTTTGAAGACTTCGGACCTTGCGATGAAGTGTATCCGCGTATGCAAACGGTGCTTTCGAGTATCTCGGCAAGGCACGGGATCTACGGAATACTTGGCAATCACGACACGGCGGAGCTTGCGTTTGCACTCGAAGAAATGGGCGTTTGCATGTTAGTGAACGACGCGGCAAAGATTCCTTCTCCCGGCAATCCATCTTTGTGGTTAATCGGCGTTGACGATCCATTCGACTTTCGCTGTGACGATCTGCCCGCCGCCTTATCGGAAGTGCCCGGCGATGCATTCAAAATCTTGCTCGCGCATGCACCCGAACTGTACGAGCAGGCTGCCGGCAACGGAATTGACTTGTATCTTTCGGGACACACCCATGCCGGCCAGATCCGTTTTCCGGTTATCGGCTCCCTTCGCCAAAACGCGAACTGCCCGCGCTCTTATGCGCATGGTCATTGGATACATCGCGGCATGCAAGGGTACACAACGGCTGGAGCCGGGTGCTCGAGCTTGCCGGTTCGTTTCAACTGCCCCCCCGAGGTAGTGTTATTTGAGCTCCACTGCGGGCCTTCCGCTCACAATGCGTCCCCAAATCGCTCAAACAAACGCAACTGAGTTTTATCCGCAATTACCTGATCTTCCGGGTGCCATTGCACCGCCAGCACAAACCTCTTATCCGGGCGCTCCAATCCTTCCACAACACCGTCTCGCTCGCTCCGCCCCGAGATCCGCAGGCCGGTTCCTATCAGGTCGGCGGCTTGATGATGCCTCGAATTGACATCCCATTCCTCCTCCTTCGCCACGTCTCTCAATAGACTCCCCGGTTCGAATCGCACGCGGTGCACCGGCGCCGCCCTGTCTTCAGGATCGGAATCGTGTCGCGGCATTACCGTCAAATCTTGAATCAGTGTTCCGCCATGCTGCACGTTTAAAATCTGAAGCCCGCGGCAAATCGCCAAAATGGGGAGGTCTCGCTCCAGAGCCTCTCCGATAAGCCGCAATTCCACCTTGTCGCGTTCATCGTCCGGCTCGTCCGTTTCTTTGTCCCGCGTTGCGCCATACAGTGCCGGGTTCACATCAGTACCGCCCATAAGTAACAAACCCTCGACACCGTCAAGAGAAATTGGATCGGAGACAGATACCGCCAGCGGTTCCATGCCGCCCAATCGGACCGCTTCCTCGTAAGGCTTGACTTTTTTTGTGTGCCGGAAGGGAATCAATACCCGCTTATCCGCGCGCATATACCGCTGCTCCTTGATGCGAAAGCTACGCTCTATTCCTGTTATCCCGCATGATACCCTTTAGCTTCTTCTGTTTATGCCCGATCACAAGCTGCAAGTAATCCCCATCGGCGGCCTCGGTGAGTTTGGCATGAATTCCATGGCTTTGCGTTACGGCGATGACATCGTCGTCATCGACGCCGGCATGATGTTTCCGGAATCCGAGCTGCTCGGTGTCGATATCGTTACACCCGATTTCACCTACCTCGAGCAGCACTCGGAAATGATTCGCGGCCTGATCCTCACACACGGGCACGAAGATCATATTGGCGGCGTTCCATTTCTGCTCTCGCAGATGAATGTTCCGGTGTACGGAACAGATTTTACGCTGGCCCTGGTCGAACGCCGCTTGGACGAGCACGAACTTCTGGATGACGCAAACCTGAATACGGTCAAGCCGGGAGACCGCATCACGCTCGGGCCGTTCGAAATCGAGTTCATTCGCGTCACCCATTCCATAGTGAGTTCGGTCGCGCTGGCTATTAAAACCCCGCTCGGCGTTGTAATCCATACCGGCGATTTCAAAGTTGATCCGACCCCCACCGATAACGAGCTTTTCGATCTCCATACGCTGGCCGACTACGGCAAACGCGGTGTTCTCTTACTGCTCTCCGATTCAACCAACGTCGATCGGCCCGGCTATACCGAAAGTGAGCGCGCGGTCCGGCCTCGCTTTGAAGAACTGTTTACCCGCAGCCCCCGCCGGCTCATCATTTCGTGTTTCAGCAGCTCCATCCATCGTCTGCAGCAGATCCTCGATCTCGCGGCAGAATACGAGCGCAAGGTCGCGTTTCTCGGCCGCAGCATGCTCAACGTGACGGAGATCGCGCATAATCTCGGGCTGCTTTCTATTCCGGATTCAACTTTGCTCCGGCCGCAAGACATCATGCAGATGCCGCCCAATAAAGTGGCGGTGGTCGTCTCCGGCACGCAGGGCGAGCCAATGTCCGCGCTGTCTCGCGTAGCGGTCGATAATCACAAGCACCTCTATATCCAGCCCGGCGATACAGTGGTCCTCAGTTCACGCATCATCCCCGGAAATGAAAAGCCGATTTTCCGTATGATGAACCACATCGCCCGCCGCGGTGCCGATCTCGTTTACGGCTCTATGCGGCCACCCGTGCATGTGTCCGGACACGCCAGCGAAGAAGAGCTGAAATTGATCCTCAACCTGGTTCGGCCGAAATATTTTGTTCCGATTCACGGTGAGTACCGCCAACTTGCGCGTCATGCGCAATTGGCGCAGCACCTCCGTTTTGCCGGCCTCGAAGACAGCTTTGTGCTGGAAACCGGCGAAACCCTGGAAATCGACACCTTCGGCGCTCGGCGTGGCGAAAAGATTACGGTCGGTCGCGTATTCATCGATTCCGGCTCTCTCGACGATGTGGTCGAGGACATTATTATTCGCGACCGCCGCCATCTCTCCGAAGACGGCTTTGTTCTCCCGATCATTGCCATAAATAAACACACCGGCAAGAGCGAGAGCCTCCCGGAAATTGTGAGCCGGGGGTTTGTTGCCGGCGATAACACCGCTATCCTGCAGGAGGCGCGCGCGGTTGTTGCACGCACATTGGAAACATCGACGGCCGAAGAGCGTGGCGATTGGGGCGTCATGCAGGAAAAGATCCGAACCGAACTGAAGCGATTCCTCAATAAGCAGACCCAGCGGCGTCCGCTCATCATGCCCGTGATTCTCGAAGTTTAAGCTGCAAGCGCGCCTTCGTTGTTTGACCCTGGACAAATCCGCTATAGAATAAATCTCGTAGTTCCCTGTGGAGGGCTAATCAATGAAGAAACTACTTACGGCGTCTTTCTTGGCGGTCTCGCTATGCTCGTTTGCAGCTTTTGCTGAAGAGATGTCAGGTTACATCTCCGATTCCAACTGCGGCGCTCAGCACAGCAGTCCCAGCGCAGCAAACACCAAATGTTTGCAAGGCTGTATGAAGAAAGGCGCTGATCCGGTCCTCGTAAGCGAGGGCAAAGTGATGAAGTTTGACGACGAATCAAAGGCTAAGGCGAAAGCCTTCCTTGGCGATAACGTAAAGATCGATGGAACGATGGAGGGGGATACCGTTAAGATCTCTTCGATTCAAAAGGCTGAATAGTCTAACTTTAGTTAATGTTCAAACTCGAGGTCCAGCTTCCCCGCTGGGCCTCGGTATAGAACCGCCAGGTTCTTCAGCTTGTGCTTTCCGTCCAACGGGAAATAGAGAAATCCTTCAACCGGTTGAGTTGCCTCTTTATCCGGAAACTGCTTAGCCTTCAGCGCCTCCAGCAGTGTTTTGTTCCCCTTCTGCTTCTCGTCCATTTTGGAACTGAGCGCCACCACTTTCGGATTTCCTGGCGATCCGCCTGCCCCGCCCATCATCCCGCCGAGGCCGAACGAAGTTCCTGTTTTCGCTACTTTCGCGCCGCTCGTATTTGTCACGACCAGTGCACCCTGCCCCGCAATTTCGGCCGGCTCGAACGGCTTGGAACGTTCACCGTCATCATGGGCTAGCAGAATGAAATCGTCGGGGCTCACATCCACCGGTTTGTCCGTCTTTGGAATTACGCGAACCTGAAGCAGCACAATCCCTTTGCCCGGGTCCGCCCCCAATTTTTGAGCCACTTCTTCTTCCGTAAGTGAAATAGTTGCAATAATATCAACCTGCTCGTTACCGGCGCTGGTATTAGGGGAAACGACTTTTTTCGCTGCAAAAGCGCTTGCCGCGGACACTACAACAACGAGGGAGCAGATTAAGAACCGCATCGGCGACCTGATTTGAAAATACCACCGATTACGCGATGAGAAGATAACTGTGGTGAACGCGAGAGAAGCTTTTGACGGTAACCCGCTCGTACAGGTCGGGTCTGCCGCCCCGAACTGGATATGTTTACGAATCTCGCCCACAATTGAGCTGAAAGCGCAGATCGCCGGCTTCTTCCGCCAGCAATTGAACGATCTGCCGGACGATCTCTGCGACAATCTATCGCTGGCGCTCGAGGAACTGCTCGGCAATGCCATCGAGCATGGCTGTCATCTGGACACAAACTGCGCTATCGAACTGTCGGTTATCCGCACAAGCCGCATTCTCATTCTGCATATCCGCGATGCCGGTAGCGGCTTTTCTATCGCCAATATCGCTCACGCCGCTGTCAACAACCCGCCCGAAGATCCGCTTCGCCATACCAAACTTCGCACCGAGATGGGACTCCGCCCGGGTGGCTACGGCATTTTGCTTGTCAAGGAGATTGCCGACGAGCTCATTTATAACGAAACCGGCAACGAAGTCCTGTTACTGAAGTACCTGGATTCAGGGCCTGCCCCACGCACTGGAACGCCCCATTTAACGTAAAATCGTGGCGCACGCTTCAGCGTGCCGGCGGGCAGTTCACTGCCCGCTCGAACTTCACGTCGCCTGGGATGCTTCCTCGCCGCAGATCGGGCCTGCCTCGCCGTCGGTCTTATTCGCCACCCTTCAAGTGCGCATCGAAAAAATTCAGCATGGCCTGATAGAGCGGCTTACGAAGCGCGCCCGATACACCGTGCGTTTTTTGTGGATAGATCTGCATGAAGAATTGCTTATCCGCCCGCTCGAGTGCATCCGCCATCTGCATCGAATTTTGAAACAGTACATTATCATCTTCAAAATTGTGAAGAATCAGCAGCCGTCGCTCGAGTTTAGCCTCGTGCTTCACGTTTGAGCTTGCGTTGTAACCAGTTTCGTTTTTATCCGGCAATCCCATGTAGCGCTCCGTGTAAATGGTGTCGTAGTTGTGCCAATCGGTCACGGGCGCGCCCGCCACGCCTACCTTGAATACATCCGGTGCGAACAGCAAGCAACGAATCGTCATGTAACCGCCATAACTCCAGCCGGTAATGCCGATTCGCGCCGGATCTACGAAGCCCATTTGAATCAACTTTTCAACTCCAAATCGCTGGTCGGCGACTTCTACCTTGCCCATTTCGCGATAAATAGGTGCTTCGAACGCAGTACCGCGGTCGCTCGATCCGCGATTGTCCAACTGCCAGACCACGTATCCGCGATGAGCCAGCACCTGATCGAAATTAACGCCATACCAGACATTCCGAACATCCTGAAAATGCGGACCACCATAAACCGACACAATCACCGGGTACTTTACTCCGGCTCGAAATCCCGCCGGTTTAACCAGGCGCGCATATAGTGTCGTTCCGTCACTGGTATTTACCGGAATGATTTCCGATGGCAGCAGATCGTATTGGTCGACTTCTTTCATATCCGCCGGTTTCAGTACCGCAATCCGCTCGCCCGTATCGCTTCGCAAGGTTGTTTCGGGCGGATGCGTCACGCTCGAATACGTATCGACGAAGTAGGCCCCGTCCTCACTGGCATGCGCATCGTGCGTTCCCGGTTCTTTTGTGATTCGTTCCGGATCGCCTCCGCTAAAGCCCACGGCGTAAATCTGCCTCTCGATTGGGCTCGCCTGCGTCGACGTATACAAAACGCGCTGCTTAGCCTCGTCGACCGCCGCGACGCTGGCGACTTCCCAATTGCCCTTCGTCAACTGGCCCAGCAGTTCGCCTTCATCCGAATACCGGTAAATGTGCCGGAACCCGCTTCGCTCGCTGGTCCACAGAAATTCAGGCCGCGATTTTAAAAAAAACAAGTTATCCGCCACATTGAGCCACGTCTTCGACTGTTCATGCAGGATGGTCTGCGTCGACCCATCGCTCGGATTGCAAAGAATTAAATCCAACTTGTCCTGTACGCGCGAAAAGCGCTCCACGGCGATTTTCGAAGAATCCGGCAGCCACGCTACCCTCGCAAGCAGCGTATTGGATGTCTCGCCCAAATCCATCCACTTCGTCGATCCGCCCGTCGCGCCGATTATTCCCAATTTCACTTGCGCATTCGGTGTGCCGGCCTGCGGATAACGCTCCGGCTCGCTCAGCGCGCGCACTCCAATCAAATCCACCTGCGGATAAACGAATTCATCGGCCACGTTGAATTGCATATACGCAATCCGTTTCGAATCCGGCGACCACCATGTCGCCGTGTCAATCTCCAGTTCTTCCGGATAAACCCAGTCAAGCTGTCCGTTGAGCAGCGTGGGCGTGCCATCTGTGGTCAATTGCTCGGGCCGTTTCGTTGCCAGGTCGATCACATAGAGGTTCGATTTCCATCGATACAGTACGCGCTTTCCGTCCGGCGAAAGTTTCGGATCTTCTTCGTTGATATCCGTTTTGGTGATTTGCTCCGAGGCGCCGTTGGGATGCACGATAAACAGATCCCCCTTTACGGCTGCCAGTATGTCCTTACTGTTTGGGAACCATTGATAGGATTCGGTCGATACGTGACGGTTCTGCCAGCCAAATTCCTTCGGCTCTACCGGAGGCGTCGCCAGTTTCTGCAGCGCCTCCGGCCGGAACCAATCCTTTGACGTTCGGGTTGCGACATCGTACAGTTTGATAACGCCGCTCTCCTCATATAGGAAATGGCTTCCATCAGGCGCCCAGGTTGGAATTAAAGGCGTTGGATAGTGCCGCGAAAGCAGGTCGTC
>DAISJE010000215.1:0-7451 GCA_036821665.1 Bryobacteraceae bacterium
ACTCCCCGCCATTCCAGAAACCGCCGCATTTCATTCGGGCGCTGCTGTACGAATATGACTTTACTTCGTCGTCTGAGCGCGCAAGGACCGGCGCAGTCTGGCAACGCACGTTGAAGGGCGTCTGGTTCGGCCCCGTCGCGCTGCGCCGGTGAATGCAGGTCGCCGGCATATAACTTTTTGCCTCGCTGGATCGAAATTAGTAATGATGAACTATGGAGATTGCGGGCGCCCAGACCGGGGCTGCCTATTCTCAGCAAGAGCTACAGAATTACATGATCCGGTACCAACGAGCGGATGCTGATGCCGCGCGTGTATTGATCCAGCAACTCAGTCCCGCGCTCTTCCGTTTCCTTTCGAGCCAAGTAGCAACCAAGAGCGAAACGGAAGACCTGCTGCAAGAGGCTTGGCTTCGGATTCACAAAGCTCGTCATACGTATCGGCCCGGCGAACCTGTTCTACCGTGGATCTATGCAATTGCACGGCACGTCCGCATCGACGGGTACCGCAGGCACCGCCGTATTTCCCAGCGTGAGGTTGCCGCCGACGTGTTACCCGAACGATCAGCCGGCAACGGACCTTCGCCGCAAATTCCGGACTTCGAAGCGCTCATATCTCACCTGCCGGAGAATCAGCGTGAAGTGGTCGTGCTTCTTAAAGTGCAAGGCCTTAGTTTAGAGGAGGTCGCGCGGGTGACAGCTTCGACGGTTGGAGCCGTAAAACAGAAGGCCCATCGAGCGTACAAACGCCTTCGTGCGATTTTGACGCAAGGCGCGCAGGCGAGCAGGATTGGGTCGGGAGAATCGGCGTGAACTGCTCGGATCTTGACTTGCTACTTGGCGGCGCAGCGGAAAGCGGCCATCCTTGGCCGGCGGCCGCCGATGCCCATCTGCGCTCCTGCTGCCGTTGTCAGGCTCTTGTCGCGGCGCTCAAACGGCCCGTATCACCGATCAAAACGGTTCCCGGTGAATCGGTAGCCGCCATCGAAGGCCGGCTCCTCGCGAATCTAAAGCCTGTGCGCCCGCTTCCTGCCAGAAAATTGTTTTTTTCCGTTTTTTTCT
This sequence comes from Bryobacteraceae bacterium, assembly GCA_036821665.1. Lineage (GTDB taxonomy): Bacteria > Acidobacteriota > Terriglobia > Bryobacterales > Bryobacteraceae > Bog-105. The sequence continues at coordinate 1,059 of DAISJE010000215.1, forward strand.
TGATCTTTCTTATCTTCCTGGCGGTGGGAATCGGTCGTCTGGGCGCTTACGCCTGGGCGGACATGAGCTGGGCTCGGCGCATTATGATTTGCACTTCTCTGGGAGCGAGCGCCGCGCTTTTAGCCTATTCCATGGTGCAGCAAATGTTTCCGGGAAGCCGCTGCCGCATATCCGCGGCGCTGTTGCCGCTAGCCATTTTTGTTTGTTTGACGCTTGTTCTTGCTGCGCTCTTTCAGGTTAGCCGCAGCGGTAGATTTATCCGCGACGGGATGCCTTGCTTTGAAGCCGGTATTCCCTACGCAATTCCAGCGGCGATTTTGTTCTGGCTGATTTTGCGACGTGGCGCCGTACTATCGACGCGAACGACGGGTGCAATCTGCGGAGCGCTCGCCGGTCTCATCGGCGTGAGCGTCCTGGAAATTCATTGCTCGAATTTCGATCTCCGGCACATACTTGTGTGGCACCTCGGAGTAGGAGTATGTGGAGCGGTAGCCGGTCTGTTGACCGGTTGGATCGGTGAAATGTTTAATCGCAAGCGGCTTGCCTGAATTGCCGGAGTGATTTGCGTCTAAAAGCAAAAAGCCCCAGCAGAGCAATTCCGATTCCGGCAAGTCCGATTGACTCTGGTTCCGGTGTGAACAGTGACACGCTTTGAGAACCATTCTCCGGAAATGACGTGAAGAAATCGCCGACCGGGTCTACGTTGGCAAAAACACCGGATTCCGATTTGATCAGAAACTCGCCAATATCCTGAGTGTATCCGTGAGACGTGATATAGTTTCCGTCGAATTGCCCGCTGAAGGATCCCTTACTGCCTGCGGTCACCGTAAACAAGCCACCGGTGACCCAGGTTCCTAGCCCGTTGCACGAACTGTAAACGATCGTAGCTGCGTAGGTTTTCCCAGGCTCGTGAAATTGCAAATCCTGGTTAAGAATTGCAGTTCCCGACCCATTGAAAGTGTCGCGTGAGTGGGCATTCCCGGGACACGAGTTATCCAACGTTGTAGAAGAAAAGGTTGCGTTGAAGCTCGATTGAATCCAGTCGGCTGAAAGCTGGGCAGGAATAACAGTTAAGCAACCAAGGCAGACAAAGGTCGAGCAAAGTGCAAAACGTGCTGAAATCATATTCCTCCGAATCGGCGCATTAAACGCCGGAAACATTATAAAATTTCTACTCGTTAAAAATCGATGTATATCTAATGTTTGTTAACGCTTCTTAATTTTGAGCAGCGCCGTCTCCGGTCGCAGCAAGTTGATCTACCAGGTTTGTAAAGCCTTTATCGACGTCGAAATTACGGAATGTCGACTGGCAAACATGGAAGCCCAATTCTCGATATGCCTCGAATTGCGATTCGGAAAAGAATTGATTCAATGTCGATTGCTGAGGAAATTCGATATTTTTTCGCCGGTACTCTTCTACGTCGGCAGGCTCATCGCCGGTAATGCTCGATTTTAAATAGAGCAGCCAGCCAGGTTCGGAACCCGGCTCCGGGTACGTAATGCGGCCGATAGCAAAATGCGTGCTGCTGTGTCCTTTTTCCGGAGTTATGGGCCTGGGATTGATCTCGATTTCAATTCCAAAGTCGGCGCGGCATTTACGAACTGCAGCGCCCAAGGACTCAAAACAATACGTGGAATCCTCTTCACCATCTATCGCAATGATGAAGTGGCAGCGGCGTCGCACGAGTTCATACAACCCCAGATTTTCGAAATGTCCGCCATCGGAAAGATTCAGGTAAGCGGAGCGTTCATTCACGAATCCAAGTAGTTCCAGCACAAGCCAGCGGAGCGCGAAGAGCGGTCCTGGCCTAAACCAGGTTGCGTGGTCCCGTGGATTACCGGTCCACCAACCGAGGCGCACGTTGAACAATGTCAACAGAAATGCGGTTTGCGGAGATGAATGAAAACCTTCGTTTGGGCCGAGCGCCGCTCCCGAGATAGAAAAAGCAGTTCCCAGATGAACGCCTCCAAGAATCCGTTTCGTATCCACAAAGGCGCGGTCATAAATCTCGGCCCCTGCGGCGGCCCGGTCCGCGTCGGAACGCGAAGGCACAAAACCGGAATAACAAGGCGTGAACGTCCATCCGATAGCTTTTCTTTCTTGTGTCGCAAGCTCGGTTCCGGATGTCACGTTCAAACAGGCGTTAATGATCGGGAATGGCGCGCCGGGGGCGGCGCGAGGTGTGTCGCAACGCAATTTCGCGAGCAGGATGTCATCTTGTGGATCGAATCCGGTGAATGGATCTGCCTGCCGGAACTGCGTGTTGCTCGCTCCCAGATAGCAGCGCACCAGCCGGTTCTTGTAAAAGTAATGAAGTGAAAATTCATTGATATTGACACGTAACGACAGCACTGTGCCAAGGATTACCGCGGAGCCGAACAGGGCCGCGGCGGGGATCCAGGAAGATGGTTCCGTAAACGCGAGTCGGCTCCAATAGTATGTTGAAAAACCCTGCAAGGGCGAGCCGGACAAGAGAGACGGCAGAAACAACGCAAACTGAACGCCGGTCGCTACGGCAATCATGAATATCGGAATTGCGATAAACGGGCCGAAGCGGGCAATCGCATCCAGAACCTGGCTTTGGTTCACCGCAGGCTCGGTAACTCCGCCCGTTTTGTTGCTTTTCCCCGCCAGGACCGCGGCGATCGTGCTGGCGATCCAGGCTCCCGCTGCTGAAGACCAAAGCGCCTTACTGAAAAACCAGAGCTTCACTATGCCCAATGGAGCGAAGACCACGATCGCAAACAATCCCGACCAGAACACCGCGATGACTAATAGAAACGCGCCGCAACGGGCCAGCCATTCGCGGCTTGCGTCCGGAAAATCCTGTCCCATTAAACCGATTTGCAGCGAAACGCCGACGATCAGAGCTAGAAGATACAGAGGCGGACCGAAGGCAACGACGCACTGGCTGCCGAAATCGCTTAGCGGATTCCAGAATCGCAGCGCCGCATTAATCGCGAAAAAAAGAATGAGTGTGAAGATCGCGCATGAAAGGGACATCCATAAAACATGCAGGTAAGGGATCGCCTTTTTACCGCCGTCGCTACGCCGTTTCCGGCAACAAAGCACAAATCCGCCCAGCCATTGCAATACGGCGTGCAAACCCCATAGGACAGCGAGCGCGATGGAAGGCAGCAATACCTGATTGCTTTCCGGTGACGATATGACGAAGAGCACGATCAGGACGACGCCGGCCACTAGCGGCGATATCACAGTCCATCCCACGCGCTCCGTTCCCTTATCGGAGCTGAAATGCTTTGGGGCGTCGCTGTCAAAGCTACGCCGGGCTGTGCTCATTAAATGTCTAGCGATGGATAGAACTGTCCATAAGCCCGCCACGATGGCGAGTGAAAGCTCGACCCAGGAGACAATTCCTCCGCCTTTCTCCGCCTGGATACTGAAGCCGAACCCGGGCCCAAGCACTAGCACAAAGAGTGCCACGAAAGTGCATAGCAGAATCGCCTGATTCAACACTGTGTTACGCAGCCAGATGACGGGAATAACTATGCTATCCAGAGAAAAACCGGGACGTGGAGCCAAGTAGTTACTGTACTTACGAAGGAACGTAATCGGATCGTCAGCGGCTGGTCCGGGTACTTTGCGAGTTAGTGCAGAAAAACTGCCCAGGCGATAAAGCACCCCCTGCAGCCAGGAACCGATGTAGCCGCCGCCCGAAACCGTCGACAGATAATCGAATTTCTCGAGCAGCCCTTTACTCGCCAGTCCTTGTAAAACGCCCAGGCCAAACGTTGCACTGCGTATTCCGCCGCCGGAGATACAGACGCCCGATAGCTTTTGACGGTGGCACTCATCGCGCCATTGTGAAGGGTCGAAATCAGGCGCTTTCATTCCTCTCCGGTGGCAGATATCCTCCAACTCTGCTACCACGGCCTCACCAATTCCGACAGCCTCGGGATTTTTGAGTCGCACTTCGCGTGTATTGTTCTGTCTCGGCATGTTGTTTACACCAAGGCAGAGGCTACATTATCTTCAAAAACTCGATCAGTGCTCGTTTGTCGTCATCGCTCAATGCCGGCTCCTCGCTGAACTTGTCGGTGCCGAAATAATGGCCGCGGTTTACGACGTAATCGGGGCACTTACTGGCGTCCATCAGTGGGCCGACCAGATTCACGAACACAGTCCGCGCTTGTTCGTCGGTCGCATTCGGGGGTAAGCTCTCAAGATCGTGCTTCATGCGCTTTACAACGGCCAAAACTTTTGCGTCATTTTGAGCGCGTTGGTGCAAGTCACCGTCATCCGAGACGAGTTCCAGGTTAGAAAGCAAATCGACCGGTGTTCCAGCGGGAATGGGCCCGATCTGAATGCCGTCGCTGCCGAATACATTCGGTAGCAGTTGATGCAGTGGTCCGCTAATGTTTTTGATCGGGTCCGGTAGGTAGCCGGATGCAATTCGAAGGTAACTTGTGACCGTCGTTCGATCTATCACGCCGGGTACCTTATCGCCGAGCACCGAGTCACGATCGCGTTTTTCAGGCCAGAGCATCTGTTCGATGGAATTCTGGAACGATTTCATCCTCGAATCCACGGACGGGCTCCATTCGAAGCTACCCACACTGTTATTTAGCAAATAGGGTGCAGTTGACCAGAGACTGATCAGAGATGGAGGGCGTGTAAATCCACGGCCGCCACCTGGCATCTTGTATTGTTGTGGCGCTCCGGTCAATGGATTGTAGACCGTGATCTCTCCAACCGACGGCAATTCTTTATAAGTTTGTGAAGAGAAGTTGTCCCAAATATTGCCGGCAATCGCATTGGTCGCGAGCGGACTGCAGGCGTTGGTTTGGAGCAGTGTGACCGGAATACGAAGCTCTGTCGAAAGATAGTTGTTATCAAGAAAATCGTCCGCCAGCACAATAGCTCGCATCTTCGATTTAAAATCGTCGGTCTTCGTCCAGGTCCAATAACGATTCCAGCAATCCATGTAGTTAGGTCCCGAGCACCCGCCCGGGTCGACGCCAGGCGCCCCCGTGGGAATCTTGCTGGAATGGCACCGCGCGCAACGCTCCGCAAAGACGATCTTGCCCCTGCTGAGCATCGCCTTGTTGTTGGTCAGATAGGTATCACCACCGGGAGCATCCTTTAGCTTATGGGGATTAGTCGCCTTGCTCAGGAAAAATAGAGCTAAGTCGAATGTCTGAGCTTCCGTGGCCTGCCAGTAGGCCGAATTCTTTTCAGCTACCGATATCTCAATAGGAGTGGTCCGGATGCCACCAACTAACGGGTTGAAATGGAGCAGCCATTCCTCGCTGAACAATCCGATATTGAGATAAACACGATTGAGAGCGCCCAGGCCGCCGACCGAATCGGAGCCGTCTTTCAGCACGCGTGGTGTAAACACCGTGTTTGGAGGATGGAAATACTGCGTGAAGTTCGCATCTGACGTGTAGTTCTGAAATTGCTTATTGTCGAGTTGCGGACCGGAGAGCGTCTCCTTACCCCAGCGCATCGAGTGTTCGAGCCGCGCTCGCAGCGCATAGACCGCATTCATCGTTCGCGGGTTATTGATGTTGTCTGTAGAAACGAGCGATGTATCAAGAGAGCCCGGCCGCGACGTATTGAATAACTGATAAACAAAACTGCTCGGGTCCGGATCCCAGGCAAAGATGCGGTTAATCCAAAAGTATTGAGCGCCGACATTCGAGCTCAGGTTTTCCCACTTCGGATTTTCGGGATCGGCGGGCGGCTTGACCGGGTTCGGACCTACATGGCAAAAAGCGCACGACATACCCACGCGATAAGGCTTTATCAGATCCTTGGATTGATAGTAGGTAGGGTCCGTATAATACCGCTCGGGATCCCATTTCTTGGCTGCTGCTTCGTCAAAATCGGGATTGGGAAAGAGTCTCAGACCGACAATGCCTGAGGCCCACCCGTAGAACGAACCCACCGGCATGTTTTTGCCCCGAGAACCAATGCGGACGCCTGGATACTTCGATTCGTTTTCAAACGGGTCCGCAGAGCAGTCAGCTCGGCGCTGATCGAGCCATAGGCCAAACCGCTTGGGATCGGGTCCTGTCGCCTGATCGAAACACGGCTCGTTAACAAGGCCCAGCCATTTCCAGCGATTCGAGCGCCAGGATTTGTAATGCGACCGCACTTTTTCTTTTTGTGCGGCATCCAGCTTCGGATCTTTTTCCGGATCGTAGGACGAAAGCGTCTTGAGGAAATCGACCGAACCAAAACTCGAAACTGCGATTTTGTCCCAGAAACGGTCATTGCCGCCTGTCCAGATAATCCAGGTATCCCGGCCCTTCACCTGTTCGGGACTTAGCGGGATGCCGCCGTCCATGTCGTGAAAGTAATCTTCATCAGCGGCGTGAAAAGATGCCGCGTCGCGCCCGGCACGCTTGGCTTCATCCAGAACGTGC
>DAISJE010000216.1:0-7449 GCA_036821665.1 Bryobacteraceae bacterium
CAGCACATTCACGAGGTCAAGGCGGAGAATGCGGCAAAAGAATACTACCTGACGGACATGGTGGAGATTCTGCGGCGGCACGGATACGCAATTGCTCCTCTACTCGTCGCGGATGAGACAGAGCTGCTTGGTATCAACACGCGTTTGGAACTCGCGATAGCAGACAAGATTCTGAGGACACGGAAAGCGGAAGAGCTAATGCTGTCCGGGGTAACGGTCGAAAATCCGGAAAGTGTGAGCATCGATGCCGGAGTGGAAATCGGACAGGATACGGTGATCGAAGCGAACGTGCAACTCCGCGGAGCGACGCGCATCGGCTGTGATTGCCGCATTGGAACCGGCTCCATTTTGCGCGATTGCCGAATTGGCGATTCCGTAACGCTGCTGCCCTATGTCGTGGCGGAGGCTTCGTCCATCGGCAACCATGCTTCGGTCGGGCCATTCAGCCGGCTACGTCTTCACGCCGAAGCGGGGGAGGGCGCACATATCGGCAATTTTGTCGAGTTAAAGAAAACGCAATTGGGAAAAGGGTCCAAAGCGAGTCATCTAGCATATCTGGGGGATTCAAGCATTGGAGTAGATGTAAATATCGGCGCGGGCACAATTACGTGTAACTACGACGGAGTGAAGAAACACCCCACTGTCATCGGAGATAACGTTTTTGTGGGGAGCAATTCGACATTGGTGGCGCCAATTGAACTCGGTGAGGGAGCTTATGTCGCGGCAGGTTCCGTCATTACGAAGCCGGTTGACGCGAACGCGCTTGCAATCGGCCGCGCCTATCAGGTCGACAAACCCGGCTGGGCAAAGAGACGGCGAGAGATGAAGAAGTAGCAATCCTCGTCTCCCTCCCGGATTGGGCTAGCGGCTGTCGCAAAGAACCTTGGGTATGCGGTGGCGCGGACGATCGCGGAGCGTCGTCTGCGAGGCTTTCGTCTTCGCCCGCCGGCCAAATCTCAGACGCTTGCCGAAGCGGCCTTACCTTTTCGCCGTTCTTCTCTCAATTCGCGTTCGGCCCGATCCCAGTCCACATCGGGAGAACCGTCGGGGCATCCGCGTTCATGCCAACAGCCGTAAGCTCGTTCGGAGATCTCCCTGTGGCTTGGCGCATCCGTGCGTTCACTCAATTCGACCCGATTACCTTCCGTAAGACCGGAGCTGCCGCGAGGAGTCATTCCAGAGCTGCGTGCGTCCGGAACCACGTTGGGCGCCGGCGATTCACCGCGCACGCCTGGCGTGATGGTTGTGGAACCACCACCGGCGCCAGAACCTGTCTTGACTCCGGATACGTCGACACCGCGGGAACCGACCGAAAGGTTCGCATCTCGGGCGATTGTGTCATTGATGCTTAAACCGGCGCTGGAAGCTGCTACGCGCTGGTCTTTCTCGTCGTGAGAACCCGCATTATGCGAAAAGCGCTTCGATTCGGCCGGATTCTTGTCTTGTAATTTGTCGAGTTTAGGATCGATCATACTCGCCTCCACACTGTTGGATCCAATTTGTGGATCAATTGACACACAGCGAATCCGCACAAACGGAGCGCTTTGCACGTGGGCGTTGCCTACTTGGCGGGCTTGGCTTTTTCTAGATCCTTTGCCGCGTCGAGATGCTTTTGAAGGGTCGGTAACGCAGCCGTCGCGTAAGCCTTCAAATCGGCATTTTGAAGATCGCTCGCAGCGCGTTTGTACTCGGTGATGGCTTTCTCGTGACCGGCCACCATTTCACGCTCGTAACGTCGGTCAAATGCCGCCCCTTTCAACTTCTCGAATGGAGCGATCATCTTGTTGTGCGCCGCATCAATCCCTTTGGGCACGGTCGCGCCGATTTTTGTGCCAAGGTCGGAAAGTTTCCGATAGTCGTCCGTGTGATCGGTCACCAGCGTCTGAGCAAAATCCTTTACGTTTTGGCCGGAAGCCTGATCCTGAGCCAGTTGGCCGAGGTGCGCTTCCGTCATGTCGGTTTGAGCGGCAAAGTCGACAAATTTCTGGTCCTTTTCGCTCAAAGTCGCTGTTTGGGCAAAAGCCGCCACACAGCATAAACCGAGACAGCAGGCACCCGACAAGATGAATCTCGTATACATTTACTACCTCCTTAATTGTTCAACCCACTCCTGTAGAACCAGTTAGAAGGCTACATAGCTTCCTAGGAGTTTTACGGGATCTGAATTGTGACCCCTCAGGCCACACGCGCTGCATGTTTGCGCACCGGCTTCTTTGTAAGACTTTTGCGAGTTCGCGCAGGCTTTGTCGCAGAAGAAACACCCGACAAACTTTTCTGAAGCGCCTGCATCAGGTCGATTACAGGCGCTTTTCTAGGCTGTTTAATCGCTTGGACCTTCTTGCCGGCGCGTTTACTCTCGATCAGCTTTTCCACGTTCTCCTTGTATTCGTCGTGAAATTTTTCCGGATCGAAGGGGCCCGCCAACGTTTCAATCAGCTTGCGGGCTAGGTCCATTTCCTTTTTGTCGAATTTTTTCGTGCCTGCGGGAGCACTTCGATTAGCCCTTTGCATCTCATCTGCGAAATACATCGTGTGCAGAACGATGCCACTCTCCGCCGGCCGCAGAATCACAATATGCTCGCGGCCATGCATTGCAACTTTCGCGATACCGTCATACTGTGTCGTCTTCATTGCCTCGAACAGTAGTGCATAAGGACGGCTGACGGATTCCTCAGGCGCAACATAGTAAGAGGTTTCGAGAAAGATCGGGTCGATTTCAGTCATCCGGACAAACTGAAGAATTTCCATAGCGCTGGCAGTCGGAGGCGCTATTTTTTTCAGTTCATCCGGCTCGATAACGATGTAACGATTCTTTTCGTATTCGTAGCCTTTGACGATTTCCTCACGGTCAACCGGCTTATCTTCCGCAGCGCAGTATAGGACTTCGTGAATACGGGAAAGGTCCTTTTTATGAAGCATATGGAAGCGCAAAGGCTGAGGGCGCGCAGCCGCGTAGAGGCGAATCGGAAATGAAACTAACCCGAAACTCAAATACCCTTTCCAGACAGTAGCCGGCATATCAAACGGAAATACGCGCAACTTTGCTGCCATCTTATTGGATGAACAATGATCTTGGATAAACAATGATCTTCGATATCGAACGGCACGCGAGAACAAAACTGGATGAAAGTCTGGAGGCGCCCGGACAACCGGGCGATCCGCCGCGCTGGACGACGGGCGCAAAGACGGCCGTGGGTACTGCCATCTCCGAGGCAAGCCGGGTCTGGTTTACCGTCTCGCACGGCATCGTGAACGAAGTTTATTTTCCCAGCATTGACCAGGCGAACACGCGCTCACTGCGCTTCATCGTAACCGATGGACAACAGTTATTTTCCGATGAAGAAACCGACGCGCGGCATCGCGTGGAATACGTCCAGTCCGGAGTGCCCGCATTTCGCGTCACAAGCGAGTGTTGTGAAAAGCGTTATCGCATGGTAAAGGAACTCGTAACGGATCCGGACCGCGATGTGTTGTTGATGCGGGTAAAGTTCGAGCCTTCAACCGAAGGCCTAAGGCTATACGTTCTGCTTGACGCTCACGTAGGTGATTCAGGTAATCACAACGAAGGCTGGGTCGGCCAGTACAAACGGATTGGAATGCTGTTCGCCAGCCGGGAAAATACCGCTTTAGCGCTGGCCTGCAGCTCCGGTTTCAAAAAGATGAGTGCCGGTTTCATTGGCCGTAGCGATGGCTGGACGGACCTTCACGACCATAAACAAATGACCTGGAACTACACGGAGGCGAAAGACGGCAACGTGATGCTATGCGGCGAAATCGATCTCGATACGGCGGATCGGGAATTTCGTTTGGCCTTGGCATTCGGAGGACATGCCGCCGAAGCTGCGCAACAGGCGCGAGCTGGTCTCCTTCGAGATTTCGCGGCAACACAGGATAAGTATGTCCGGCAATGGATTGACAAACAGCGGGAGTTTATCGATATGGGTCGCGCTGAACCGAACGGCATCGATCTATACCGGACCAGTACCGCCGTTCTACAGACACACGAATCGAAGCGATTTCCCGGAGCAGTGGTTGCGGGGCTTTCGATTCCCTGGGGTTTCGATCGCGGCGATAAGTACGTGGCGGGTTACCACGTGATCTGGCCGCGCGACATGGCGCAAGCGGCTATGGGCAAACTCGCTTGCGGAGACGCCGCGAGCGCGCGCCGTACCGTTTTTTATCTGCAATGCACGCAAGAGGCGGACGGAAACTGGCCCCAGAATATGTGGCTGGACGGAACACCGAACTGGACATCCACCCAGATGGACGGAACGGCCTATGGCATTCTTCTGGCCGACCTCCTGCGCAGAACAAACAAGCTGGAAGATTGCACTCCATGGCCCATGATTCGCAAGGCGGCAGGCTTTCTCGTCCGCAAAGGCCCCGTAACCCAGCAGGAGCGATGGGAAGAGAATGCCGGATATTCTCCGAACACCATGGCCGTCGAGGTTGCAGCGCTGTTGGCTGCTGCCGACTTTGCGGATGCAAAGCAGGAATCCAAAATAGCCGAATTTCTCCGCTCGACCGCCGACGCCTGGAACGACTGTATCGATGAGCTTACTTACGTCCGGGGCACCGATCTGGCGAGGAAGCATAAACTTTCCGGATATTACATTCGCATCGCCCCGCCGGAAGCGATACGGGACGGCCTCCGTCAAGACATGAAAATCCGGCTGAAAAATAAACCCAAAGACTCTGCCGAGCGTCGCGCAATTGACGTCATTTCGCCGGATTTTCTGGCTCTCGTGCGATTCGGCCTTCGCGCGGCAGAAGACCCAAGAATCTTGGACAGCGTGAAGATCGTAGATGCCATGTTGAAAACCAGCACGGAGAACGGACCGGTCTGGCATCGCTATTCAGACGATGGGTACGGTGAAGATGCGAGCGGCCAGCCGTTCGACAAAACCGGCGTAGGCCGCGGCTGGCCTTTACTGGCGGGCGAACGGGCGCACTATGAAATCGCTCGCGGAAATATGGACGAGGCCGAGAATCTGCGTGCCGCAATGGCGACGCAAACGAGTGAATGCGGCATGATTCCGGAACAAGTATGGGATGCTCCCGATATTCCCGAACTTGAATTGTATAACGGATGCCCCACCGGAAGCGGTATGCCGCTGGTTTGGGCGCACGCCGAGTACATCCGGCTGCTGCGTTCTCTAAAGGAGCAAAAAGTCTGGGATATGCCGCCCCAGACCGTGCAACGGTATCAAATAGAACACAAGACAGCGCCTTTCGCCATTTGGACGTTCAAACAACAGCGAGGCCGGTTGTACGCAGGCAAGAAGCTGCGAATCGATTGCTTGAGTCCTGCAAAAGTGCACTGGAGTCCGGACAACTGGACAACAGCAAACGATATAGAAACAGCGGATTCGGGGCTCGGCGTTCATTACGCCATTCTGGACACTGCCGCGCTGCAACCGGGCAGGTCCGTTCGTTTTACCTTTTACTGGCCTGAGCCGGGGAAGTGGGAGGGCCGCGATTTCACGGTAGATATCGTCCGGCAACCGGACGAGCAAAGCGGCATAGAGTAAAACTTCTGGTATGACCTCCGTATCTTCCGGGATTGCCGGAGAAGTGGCTGAACTTCTCACCGGTCTTGGCGTTCCACGTGAGTCTTTTGGCAGCGGCAGTCTTGTCGCGCGTTCGCCCATTACTGGAGAAGAAATTGGCTGCGTACCCGCGGCCAATAAAGACGAAGCGGATCACAAAATCAAAGCTGCACATGCGGCTTTTCTCGAGTGGCGCAGTGTTCCGGCGCCGAAACGCGGTGAACTGGTGCGACTGCTCGGTGAAGAACTGCGCGCGAACAAGAATGCGCTCGGGCGGTTGGTAACGATTGAAGCAGGCAAGATCGTTTCCGAAGGGCTGGGCGAAGTGCAGGAGATGATCGATATCTGCACCTTTGCCGCGGGCCTGTCCCGTCAGCTATGCGGATTGACGATCGCGACGGAGCGCCCGGATCACCGCATGATGGAGACCTGGCACCCCTTGGGTGTCACGGGAATTATTTCGGCATTCAATTTTCCAGTAGCGGTCTGGTCCTGGAATGCCGCGCTGGCGCTGGTTTGTGGCAATTCCGTTGTATGGAAACCTTCGGAGAAAACGCCGCTTACGGCGGTCGCGACGCAAGCCTTGTTCGAGCGAGCCATCAGCCGTTTTGGCGATGCGCCGGACGGGCTTTCGTCGGTTCTCATAGGCGGACGCGAAGTTGGTGAAGCGCTGGTCGATCATCCGCTCGTGCCGCTCGTCTCTGCAACGGGATCGACTGCGATGGGCCGAACGGTGGGGCCGCAATTGGCGCAGCGTTTCGCTCGCGGTCTCCTCGAACTGGGCGGAAATAATGCCGCGATTGTGTGCGAGTCGGCCGATCTGGAATTGGCGCTTCGAGCGATTGCGTTCGCGGCGATGGGGACCGCTGGGCAGCGCTGCACGACACTTCGACGCCTATTCGTTCACGAGAGTGTATATGAGAAGCTGACCGCGCACCTAAGGCAGGTGTACGTTACTGTACGGATTGGCGACCCACGCGAGACGGAGACGCTGGTCGGTCCGTTGATCGACGGGCAGGCGTATGAAGCGATGCAGAACAGTCTGCAGGAAGCGCGGCGCGCAGGCGGGCAGATCTCGGGCGGCGAACGAGTCTGCGCCGATTCATTTCCCGAGGCGTTCTATGTCCGTCCGGCCATCGCCGAGATGCCCGCGCAAACCGATGTAGTGCGTCGCGAGACGTTCGCTCCGATTTTGTACGTGATGCGCTTTCGAGATCTTGAAGAAGCGATCCGCATGCACAACGGCGTGCCACAAGGGCTGGCCTCTTCCATCTTCACCACCGATCTTCGCGAATCGGAACTGTTCTTATCCGCGCGCGGGTCCGATTGCGGAATCGCCACCGTGAATATCGGGCCTTCGGGCGCCGAAATCGGAGGAGCTTTTGGCGGCGAGAAAGAAACCGGCGGCGGCCGCGAATCCGGCTCCGATGCCTGGAAAGCCTACATGCGGCGCGCGACGAATACGATCAACTACGGACAAGACCTGCCCCTAGCACAAGGCGTACGCTTCGACATCACGTAATCGACTAAATTTCTACTCGTACCTCAACGCGGTAACCGGATTCGTACGCAACGCGCGAATGGCGGGCGACCAACAGGACAGTGCCGCCGCCAAGGCAAGCAGTAAAATCACCGCAACAAACAGACCAGGATCGCGTGGCGAAGCCTCGTAGATCACATTCGTAAGAACCGGTCCGGCGATGAAGGAGAGCGCCGCTCCAATTACCAATCCGGCCAGCACAAGCGAGATCAGGCGTCCAAGCACCAGGCCCAATACCGCCGCGGGCTGCGCTCCGATAGCGATGCGAATACCGAATTCGCGTGTGCGGCGCGCGACCGCATAGGAGACCAGGCCGTGAATTCCCGTTACGGCAAGCAGCATGGCGAGAATGCCGAAGGC
>DAISJE010000217.1:0-7449 GCA_036821665.1 Bryobacteraceae bacterium
GTCGTCATCTCACTGCGTCAGCGCTGGACGGTTCTATCGCCCGTGATAGCCGCGTTCGTGTTGTTTGCAGCGCTCGTGCTCATCAACGAATATCATCCTAAGGCCTTTGTTGTTTTCTGCTTCGTGCTGGCAGCCCTGCACTTTGGGGCCGTTGCCAAGGCCAGAGATGAATTCCGGCTCCGTAAAACGCTGTATCTCATCGGCCACGCTGGCGTTATCCTGGCGCTCGTACGCGTGCTCGCTCTCTGGGCCGTTCACCATAGCTCTGTGGCTGACCGTGCCAGTTTCGCCAGCGAACTCGAATCCTTTCTTCTGGCAGCCTATGGAGTAGCGATCGCAATTTTCGGCATATTGCGTAAATCCTCAGCCGATCGCCTGCTCGCAATTGTGCTTCTGGGGTTCGTCGTAGCGAAACTCTATCTCTGGGACGTCTGGCAGCTCACCCGTTTCTATCTCGTCACTGCTTTTATCGCGCTCGGCGTCATTTTGCTGATAGCATCGTTCATCTATTCGCGATTCCGCTTGAATGCGAATGCAGAGACAAAAATAGGCCGGCTATAACGAACCCGTATGCCGGTTCATCCGGGTCAATAAAAATCTGGCTGAACATGCTGCAGCGGTTCGGCAGACCCGGTTATCGCACGGTAGAACACTCGAATTGAAACGAATCCAGCAGCCGGGTGAAAACGGATTCAAAGCGCGCAAGCTGATCGGCGCTGCATTCGAGTTCAAAGCGGAACAGCGTATCTTTGTGCTCCACGAAAATCACCTCGTCTATCCAGGTGTGGCGGTCTTGGGGATCGTAATACCGGTCCTTGGTGAAAAGCGCCGGGTTGCCCAGGAATGGCATGCTACGCTTCTCCAACACTTCCATATTCTCGGCGCGTTCGAACGTCTTCAGGCCCTGCAAATGAAGCTGAAGATTTTCACCCAGGCTTACCGCATCCGTGTGGGGAACCTCGCTTGACAAGGGAGGCAACACGCCCACATCGATTTCGCCAAGCGGCCTCGAGTACTTCTTTACCCCTGTTTCAACGTAAAATCCGGCGCCATCGAAGGCATCCCCCCTAAGCCAGCGCTTGGGGTAGCTCAGACAATATCCAAGCTGCTGATTGCGATAGGGCTTCCAGGAGCGATCCTGTTTGGGGGGTGATGCTGTTTTGGATGACGCTGCAGGCGCGTATCCAAAGAGTATCCATAGACCCAGGCAGCACAGCAGCGTGCCGGACCAACCAGGCTTCAAGACCATTAGGGGACAGACTCTCACATTTTCAATGAAATTTCCAGAGCTAAGGCGGGCCAATGGTAATAGACTGGCCGCCTTCGGGTTTTTCTTTGAGAGCCCGATAGAGAAGCCTCCGTATGGACGGCGACTTTGTGTTTGCACCCGGAGGTGAAGTCATGGACGAGCGGCGAAAACAGATTCTGGCTACGCTGGCGCAAATGGATAAGCAGTTCGGCAAGGGTTCGGTCCTCATGCTGGGATCGAAAGCGGCTCTGCCGGTAGAGGTAATCACAACAGGCTCGATTGCGATCGATAGCGCTCTGGGCGCGGGTGGCCTGCCGCGCGGCCGAGTCATCGAGATCTTTGGCCCGGAATCGTCTGGTAAGACAACTCTGGCCCTCCATGTGGTAGCTGAAGCGCAGCGCGTGGGCGGAAATGCCGCCTTTATCGATGCGGAACACGCCCTGGACCCCACCTATGCAGCCAAGCTGGGTGTCGATATTGAAAATCTGGTGGTGTCGCAGCCCGACTACGGCGAGCAGGCGCTTGAAATCGCCCAAGCCTTAGTAAACTCGCAGGCCGTCGATGTCATCGTCATCGATTCGGTTGCGGCTTTAACGCCGAAAGCGGAAATAGAAGGCGAAATGGGCGATAGTCATATGGGCCTGCACGCTCGCATGATGTCGCAAGCGCTCCGGAAGCTGACGGCCTCGGTTTCGCGAGCGAACACCTGTCTTATTTTTATCAATCAATTACGCGAAAAAATCGGCGTGATGTTCGGCAATCCCGAGACCACGACCGGTGGCCGTGCATTAAAATTCTACGCTTCGGTACGGGCAGAGGTCCGCCGCATGACGGCGATCAAGGATGGCGAAAACGTCGTCGGCAACCGTACAAAAATCAAGATCGTTAAGAACAAAGTCGCCGCGCCATTCCGCGAAGTCGAAGTGGACATTCTCTACGGTAAAGGAATTTCGCGCGAGAGCGACATACTCGATCTTGGAGTCCAGCAAGCCATCATCGAAAAGAGCGGCTCCTGGTTCAGCTATAAAGGCGAACGGATCGGTCAGGGACGCGAAAACGCAAGGCAACTGCTCATTGACCGTCCGGAGCTGCGTCAGACCATCGAAGGCGAAATCAGGCGCGCATTAGGCTTGGACGGGAAGAAGAGTGCCGAGTTCGAGCTGACCACGGTGGCGTAGGTCGGGCACGCCCCGAGCCTGGAATCCATCTACAATTGAGGTGTTATGAGCACGGTTGTCACTGAACCGGCCTACCATCTCGAGCGGATCGACGGGCGTGAAATACAAAAGCCTTTGCCGAAGAACCTACACGCGTTTATTCAAAACTTTCTCATTGCTTTGCTGAATCGGGATTTGCCAAAGCGATATCGCGTTGGACCTGAATTGAATGTGCTCTGTGGCGACGACCGGCTGGTTCCGGATGTTACCGTCATGGAGCGTAACGCCCGCTATGAAGATGGCGATCTCGCCGACCCACCGCAACTCGCTGTCGAGATCATGTCTCCTGGACAGACGGTCGGCCAGTTGTTCGACAAAGCCGATCGCCTAGTCCGTGCTGGCTGCCCGATCTGCTGGGTCATCTGGCCGGAACGCCGTCAAGCTTGGATGTATTCCGCTGATCGCATGCTGGAAGCGACTGAGACCTTAACAGCTTCTTTAAGCGACGGTAGCCTCGTCGAAGTCAATCTCGCCGAGATGTGGGCAGAGCTGGACTAATCTCGTGTTTCCAAACGCCGCCGGAAACAGACGTGAGGCAGGAGGAAATCGATCGGGCAGTTGAAAGCATAAAGGAGCTCCGCAAGCGTACCGGCCGGATCACGGTTGAGGAACTGATATCCGCACGCGATGAAGGCCGCAGATATTGATGCCCTTTGTACTGGACGTCTCGATGGCGTCCACTCTGTTTGAACCCGTGGCGCGCATCTCGGCGAGATATGGGCAGAGCTGAACTAATTCCTTAGTTCAATTTCGTCGCCTGCCAGCGCGCCACCGCATCCGCGCTGATTCCCTGATCGATTTCAGCTCGAATTTTCGCATGAGTAAGCGGAGGCCCATATGAAAAGGAATTCAGCCGGCACAGCCATTGCGTTTATATTGTCAGCCACATTGGCAATCCCAACGCTGCTCATGGCTCAGGAGCAGCAGCCCGCACAGTGCGAACACAAACATCACACTCGCTACAGAGTCGTCGATACGGGGAGTTTCGGCGGACCGAACAGCCATATGAGCCTGGGCGCGCACATATTGAACAATGACGGGACATTTACCGGCTATGCCGATATCCCCGTGTCCGATCCTTATGCAAACAACCCGGACGATTGCTGGGACGGCGATTGCATAGTCGCTCACACGTTCCGATGGAAGAATGCGGAGCTTACGGATCTCGGAGCGCTTTATAGCGGCCCGAGCAGCACATCGAACTGGATGAGCGCAAACGGACTGATCGCCGGCGAATCGCAAAATGGATCGCTTGATCCGTTTACCGGGCATTGGGAGATTCGTGCTGTGCTCTGGAAGCGAGACAAGATCATTGACGTGGGCACGCTCGACGGCGGATACGAGAGCACAGCCAAAGCCGTCAACAGCGCCGGTGAAGTGGTAGGCCTATCCACCACGACTACTCCTGATCCGGATTCGATGATTATGACGAGTATTGGCCTTCCCTTTCCCTTTCAGACACGTGCCTTCAGATGGATGGACGGCGTAATACAGGACTTAGGAACCCTGGGTGGTCCAGATGCGATTGCCTTGGGGATCAACGAGCGCGGGCAGATCATTGGAAATTCCTACACGAGCCTCGACCCGAGTCCGGCTTGCGGATCGTTAGCCACCGGAGCGTTTCTTTGGGAGAAGGGCCAGATGGCAAATCTTGGATCTCTGGGAGGCACCTGCACGGGCGTGTCGGCCATTAATGATCACGGGCAAGTTACCGGCTTCTCTTATCTGGCAGGAGATGAAGTGTTTCATCCGTTTCTCTGGGAGCGCGGTAAGCTCAGAGACCTGGAGACGTCGGCAGATACGGTTGGATCTGCCGGCAATTTGAACGAGGCGGGCGATGTCGTGGGATGGGAGACGATTCCCGGGAACGCCAACATCATCCATGCCACCTTATGGAGCCGCGGGCGAACAACCGACCTGGGCGCTTTGGGAACAGAGGCATGCAGCCTGCCGTTTGCAATCAACTCGAAGAAGCAGGTCGTGGTGTTTCGGCGGAAAATTGCAATTTCAACGACCCGGCGGAATTGCGTGCGTTCCTGTGGGAACCGGCGGGCCGATGATCGATTTGAATACGCTCATTTCGCCGAGTCTGGGCGTACGATTGGCAAATGCCGCGGCGATCAACGACCGCGGAGAAATGGCTGTGTTCCGGGTCTTCCCTGACGGTAGGAAGCACACCGTACTGCTGATACCCTGCAATGATCGGGAAGAGCGCTGCGAGGATTCTCCAAGCCTTAACGCAATTCCAAACGTGCAGATAACAACCAGCCACGCGGCGTCCGTGCCCGCAATGCGCAATGACCCGCTGCCGCCTGAACTTCGGACTCTTTTAAATCGCCGCTTCCGCACAAGACGTTGAATCGGAAGCCAGAGCGTCAAAGTGGCGCGCGCTTTTAGCGCTCCGTGCCGAACTTCAGTTCGGCATTCGGCGACTTAAGCATCAGAAATTCTCCATCATCCACATATTCGAACTGCCGGCACTCCCCTGGATGGCCAAATGATGGCCGTCCGGGGAAGGGCGGCCCCAGAGGAAGACGTTGTAACCGTCCACGCGCCATAGACGGCGAGTGTTTCCTCGCTGATCAACGTAGAGCAGATCGGCGCCTTCCTGCGTCTGGTTCGATGCGAACCATCCCCTGCCGCTCGCGGCCCACGAGAGCGTCCTCACATGGACATCACCTTTTATGCGGATTTCGGGAACCGCGGAAGGCGTGCGCAATGAAAGCAGCCGCAGGCGGCCATCATAGTGCCGGAACAATACGGCAGTGTTTCCATCCGGCGAAAGGTCGAAGCCGAACTCGCCCGCGTGTTCATCGTTAAATCGAGCGAGTTCCTGACTGGCGCCCCTGATTGGATCAAGCGCTCGGAAAATAATCTGCTTGCCGTTCGCAGTCCGGTCTGCCATCACGCACGAAGCCGCTGAAGTATGCGGACAGAGAACGCCAGCATCGCTGATATTCATCTCCTGCGAAGGGCCTCCGGATAGCGGCACACGCAGCCACCGCATCGTCGAGTGAGAAGCATCGGGAGTCCCATACAGCAGCCATTTACCGTCCGGACTCACAGGGGTCGTCAATGAGACATCCGTGAGGCCTGTCGCCATTGGTTTTGAAGCGCCGCCGGAAACGGGTTGCTTGTAAATCCCCCACGAGCCTTCGCGGTTCGACCTTACAAATACCGCCGTGCTGTCGGGAGTCCATCCGGTTGGCGATGACAATCGTCAGTGAACGTAAGCCGGCGTGGCGGACTGAGGCGTAATCTCGCCGGGTCGAAATCAGCCATGTAAACGATCAACGAGTCCGATGACCTGTTGAACGCGAGCTTCTTGCCGTCTGCGCTCGCGCTGAGTGTCGCCACGCCAGATCCGGCCCAATTTGTGATCTGGTGAGGTTTAGTAAGAACTCTTCCTGTGCGGCTGTCGATTCGCGCCTCAAAGAGGTTGCAGCTCATTCCATGGATGTACTGTTCTCCTCCCACGTAGATCAACCGCCCATCTGGAAGCCAGCTCATGTCTCTGAACCCGTCCTCGAGCGAACTGATCTCCGTCGCTGCGGCCGCCGGAATCAGCACCGTAGGCGGCCCGCCTTCCGCATCTCCTAATTCGATTTGTGCTCCTGAGCGGTCATTGATTTTCATATAGGCCAGCCGTTTGCCGTCCGGCGACCACTGCGGCACGCGAAAGTGATTGCCTTCTCCACTCTCGTAGAGCTTTCTCGGGCGCTCTCCGTTCGCATTCATTACCCAGAGTTCGTGATCGTCTTTTTTCGTGATTGCCAGCCGTGAGCCATCCGGCGAAACACCCCAGGGATTCGCGCCCTCAGCCAGTTTGCGATGCCCTCGTCCATTGATGGAAATGTTCCAAAGGGAAGAGGGTCTCTGCGGCAGGTCTGCGATGGCAAAGAAACCAGACGAGTCCGGCAGCCAGGAACCGAGCTGCCAATTTGCTTTTGTCCCCGTGGACACCTCCGGTAAGGTAATCGCGCGAGACTCGCCGCCACCAATGGGCTTGAGATAGATTCCGTTCAGGTCGGAATAGAGCAGGATTTTTCCATCAGGAGATATTTCGCCTCCGGTGACGGGGTTCTCGCTAGAGTTTGCCGTTAATTGTCGCTGCTTGAACTCGCGAGCTGGTTCAGGAGCGGCGCGATTGAGTACGAGCAACAGAACCACGCTTAATGTCAGAATTCCGAGTGCTCCAGCGGCAGCGACCATCCTCCATCGCAGGAAGCGGGAACGTGCCGGCGAATTTCGAAGAGCGTGAAGCTCCTCGCGAATTTCGGCGGCAGTTTGATACCGGTCCCCGGGCTCCTTGGCAGTCGCTTTGCGGATAATTTTTTCCAGCTTGTGCGGAGTTTGCACGTCCGGCTGACCCGTTGCCATCTCGTCCAGAACCAGGCCAAACGAAAACAGATCGCTGCGCGCATCCGCGCTGTCACCGCGAATCTGTTCTGGGGCCATATACGCTGCGGTGCCGATAAGGGCCCCGGTTCGGCTTAGAAAGAGGTCGGATACAGCGCCGCTCGTTACGCTATCCGCCACTTCCGTATCTGAGTACAAAAACTTCGCGAGGCCAAAATCAAGAATCTTCACTTCGCCTTTTTCGGTCACAAAGATGTTCGCCGGCTTGATATCGCGATGAATGATTCCTTGCCGGTGCGCCGCGTCCAATCCATCTGCAATCTGGAGTGCGATGTCAAGCAGCTTGCGAATTTCGAACGGCGCTTTACCTGGTTGTGCCAAAGCAATCTGCTCGCGGAGGGTCTGACCTTTCAGAAGCTGCATGACCAGGAACGGCTGACCATCGTGTTCTCCGAATTCGTAAATCGGGCAGATATTCGGATGTTCCAATGCCGATGCTGAACGGGCCTCACGTTGAAACCGGCGCAGAGCCGCCGGGTCTTCGGCAGATTCCGAAGGTAGGAACTTAATGGCTACGGCACGGCCTAACCTGATGTCCTCGGCACGATAGACAACACCCATCCC